>JAAZED010000285.1 GCA_012512465.1 Oxalobacter sp.
GGAAAATGTTGCACGCTATTCAAGAGTCCGATTCAGATAATCAGCTGAAAAAAACCCTCAAAGGCGCAGAAAAAGTATTTGAGTTCATCCAGAAACGGGATGGACGAAAGGTGCCATATGACATTGCCAAAATTGCAGCGGCCATCAACAAGGCCTTAACGGCGTGTAACCGGGGAAGTGTGGATGAAAGCATACGCCTTGCCAAAGGAGTGGAACAGAAACTGGGTTTCAGGTTCAAGGGCAATTCCCCCAGCATTGAAGATATCCAGGATACCGTGGAAACCATCCTGATGGACAATGGCTACGCCTATGTAGCCAAGAAATATATCCTCTACCGTTCTGAACGCAGCCGGGTTCGTGCGCGCAATACCAGCCTCATGCGCATTTTTGACGAACTGACCCACAAGGAAGCCAACCTCTCCGATATCAAGCGTGACAATGCCAATATCGATGGGGACACCGCCATGGGTGTCATGCTCAAGTACGGCTCGGAAGGCGCAAAGAATTATTATGAGAATTTCGTCCTCGCACCGCAGCAGGCCAAGGCCCATTCGGAAGGCGATATCCATATCCATGACTTTGATTTTTATACCCTGACGACCACCTGCTGCCAGATTGATATCAAGAGGTTGTTTGAAGGCGGCTTTTCAACCGGGCACGGCAACCTGAGGGAGCCAAACAGCATCCAGAGCTATGCGGCACTGGCCTGTATTGCTATCCAGTCCAATCAGAACGACCAGCATGGCGGGCAAAGTATTCCTAATTTCGACTATGGCCTCGCGCTGGGCGTGGAAAAGTCCTACAAGAAGAATTATGTCTCCAACTTCTTCAAGGCCATGAAACTGCTGGCGCCAGCGGTTGCCCTGACGAAAGATGCAACCCGGGAAAAATTTGAGGCCATTGAAGCAGAAACGGGGCTTTTTCCGAGTCTCGCAATAACAGAAGCTTTCCAGGCAAAAGAAACAGAAGTCTTTTCCGCCATTGTTGACGATGCAGCCACTCTCTCTGCCATTCAGGCTTTTGCCATCGAAAATGCCGAAGCAGAAACGGATCGGGATGTCCGCCAGGCCATGGAAGCGCTGGTGCACAACCTCAATACCATGCACAGCCGTGCCGGTGCGCAGACACCATTTTCCAGTATCAATTACGGCACAGATGTTTCCCCGGAAGGCCGTATGATTATCCGCAACATCCTGCTGGCAACGGAATCCGGCCTGGGCAATGGTGAAACCGCCATCTTCCCGATCAATATTTTCAAGGTCAAGGAAGGGGTGAACTATAATCCGGAAGATCCGAACTATGATCTTTTCCGGTTGGCCTGCAAGGTGAGTGCCAAGCGCCTCTTCCCGAATTTTGCTTTCCTGGATGCGCCGTTCAACCTGCAGTACTATCGCGCGGGCCGTCCGGAAACCGAGGCGGTGTATATGGGCTGCCGTACCCGTGTCATGGGCAACTCCTATGACCCGGAAAACGAGATCGCTTTTGGCAGGGGTAACCTGAGTTTTACCTCGATCAACCTGCCGCGCATTGCCTTGAACAGCAAAGGCAGTATTGAATGGTTCTTTGATGAGCTGGAACGCAGGATGGAGCTGGTTGCCAAACAGCTTTTAGACCGTTTTGCTATCCAGTCATCCAAAAAAGTCAGAAATTTCCCGTTCCTCATGGGGCAGGGTATCTGGCACGGTTCGGAAAAACTGGGGCCCAATGATGAGGTGGGCGAGGTATTGAAGCACGGTACGCTGTCAATCGGCTTTATCGGCCTGGCAGAAACCCTTGTTGCACTGACAGGCAAGCATCATGGTGAATCTCCCGAGTCACGCAACCTTGGCCTCGAAATCATCGGATTCATGAATGATTTCCTGGACAGGAAGACGCAGGAAACGGGCCTGAATTTCTCTTTGCTGGCGACACCGGCAGAAGGGCTTTCCGGCCGTTTTGTCCGCATGGACAAGAAGAAGTTCGGCGTGATTGAAGGTGTGACGGATCGCGAATACTACACCAACGGTTTTCATGTGCCGGTCTATTTCCCGATCCCGGCCTTTGAGAAGATCCAGATCGAAGCGCCTTACCACGCCCTGACAGCGGCAGGCCATATCACGTATGTTGAACTGGATGGTGATGCCTCCAACAACGCCAAGGCATTTGAAAAAGTGGTGCGCGCCATGAAGGAAGCCGGTGTGGGTTATGGTTCTGTCAACCATCCGGTTGACCGTGATCCGATCTGCGGTTACAACGGCATCATTAATGATGAATGTCCGAAATGCGGCCGCAAGGAAGAAGAGCATGTCGTGAAATTTGAGCGTATCCGCCGTATTACGGGCTATCTGGTCGGTACACTGGACCGCTTCAATAATGCGAAGCGGGCCGAGGAGTCCGAACGTGTCAAACATAATATCTGAGACCATTCGTGTCGCGGGCATAGAAAATGACTCGATAACAGACGGCCCCGGGCTGCGCTTTACACTCTTTGTCCAGGGATGCCCACGGGTATGCCCTGGATGTCACAACCCCCAGTCCATTCCCCTCGAAGGGGGAGAACGTTATACAACGGAAGACCTGATCGGGCGGATTCGCAACAATCCGCTCCTCACTGGCGTGACATTTTCCGGGGGAGAGCCCCTGATTCAGGCCGTCGCACTGTTGCCATTGGCAAAAATGATCCATGAAGACAACCTGGATCTGGCGATTTATACCGGCTATACCTTTGAAGAGATTCTGAGGGAAAATGATCCCGAGGTTCTTGCACTGCTTTCATTTGCCGATATACTCATTGACGGGCCGTACATCATCAGAAAACGGAATCTCTCCCTGCGCTTTCGCGGATCAGGCAACCAGCGTATCCTGGATGTGCCGAAATCACTCGCTGCAAGGGAAGCGGTATGGACCGATGACAACGACTGGACAGGGGAATAGCCCCATCCGGTTTCATTGAAGAACAACAGACACAGGAAAGGACTCCACATGCGCTTTCTTCATACGATGATCAGGGTAGGTGACCTGCAGCGGTCGATTGATTTTTATACCAATGTGCTGGGCATGAAACTCTTGCGGACCATGGATAACCCGGAGTTTGAGTACACCCTGGCTTATCTGGGCTATGGCAGCAATCCCGAGCATGCTGAACTGGAACTCACCTGGAATTACGGGGTTTCCAGCTATGACATGGGCACAGCCTATGGACATATCGCCCTGGGTACCGAGAATATTTATACTTTCTGTGACAGCATCCGGGCAAAGGGTGCCAAAATCACCAGGGAACCCGGCCCTGTCAAGGGCGGCACGACTGTGATTGCCTTTCTGGAAGACCCGGATGGCTACCGGATCGAGCTGATAGAGACATGACGATTCATTATCAAGTGACCGGCAGGCTTTTTAATGCGGGCTGAACCTGATGAAGCGTATTTACTTCTTTTTTTGCGATTCCAGTTTCTGGAGCAGGCGTCCGGCCCGGCGCTGATGCTGTTTTTTCGCATCTGATGTTGCAACAGTATCATACTCGGATGGATCAAGTCCCTTGGCCAGTTCCTGCATCTTTCTTTCGTGAACCAGCCGGGCAATATCTTCGACCGTCACACTGCTGACCTGGGCAAAATCCAGACGCTTAGCATAACAGAATATCCCTGATTGTCCTGACATGGG
This sequence comes from Oxalobacter sp., assembly GCA_012512465.1. Lineage (GTDB taxonomy): Bacteria > Pseudomonadota > Gammaproteobacteria > Burkholderiales > Burkholderiaceae_D > Oxalobacter > Oxalobacter vibrioformis. Next base: position 3,640 of record JAAZED010000285.1, read on the forward strand.
CTGACAGGTTTTTTAAGCGGGGCACTTGTTTTTATCATGCGGAAAAGGGTGCTGATCCGTTTTTTTGCATCCGAAGAGACCGACTTACTATGAGCGCATAGTATACAAAGAAAGACGGATCAGCAGAGAAAGCGCGATACACAGGAAGCGGCCTGGCGGGGAAGTGAAAAGCGGCTGCTGAAACAACATGCCGGGAGCGTATTCCCGGCATGTGTTGTGTTCCCTAGCGTACCGTCTGAATGAGGATACGGCTGGTGCCATTCAGCGAAGCAAGCACTTCAGCTGAGGCAAATGTATTCACTGTGGCGAACGTCACGCCAACCAGAAGAATTAACAGGGGGACAAAGTAGTTGCGCATGATTATTCCTTTACTTCTGATGCTTGAAACGCTGGTTTCGCCAATGCGCTGAAATAACTTGCTGCAGGGTGAAACCATCCGGATAATGTTCTCTCCATGCAAATCATTCTACGCCGGTCTTTTTCTCTTCGTGATTGTTTATATCAATGGCTTAATAACTGATGCTAAATAAACGGATCCGCATTCTTTTCCTTGTTTTGGCCATGCCCCTTGTGCTTTGCCTGTCTGTTGGAGGCCTTATTGCCTGGAAAGGTTTCAGTGACAGGGTTTTTATGGCCGATGTCGGGGTTGTGCTGGGCAACCATGTTTATGCCGATGGAACGCCATCTCCCCGCCTGGCATCCCGTCTGGACAAGGCAGCCGAACTGTACAGGAAAGGATTTATCCCTCTTATTATTGTCAGTGGTGGAAGAGGGAAAAACAAACGGGAAGAAGCGCCTGCCATGAAGCAATATCTTGTCGGGCAGGGGATTCCCGCAGGGGATATCGTGGAAGACCCGAATGGGGTGGATACCCGTCAGACAGCCGTGTTTACGGCCGCTTTTCTGAAGCAGAACGGATTAAAAAGTGCGATTGCGGTCAGCCAGTATTTCCATTTGCCGCGGTGTGAACTGGCCTTTGAAATGGAAGGGGTGCCTGAAGTTGGTACGGCTCACGCTGATTACCGCGAGTGGCGGGAAATCTATTCACTGCTGCGCGAGATTCCCGGCTGGCTGGCATACCGTTTAAGGCTCAAGTAGCGCCGTAGGCTGCCATGAAGACATCCACTGCTGAGGCCACCATCTTTTTGATACGGGATGCAGGCAATGACTCTCCCACATCCAGCATATAGTATTCATAGCACTCGGCATCAAGCAGGCTGCGTATATGGGCGGCGGCAACCCACGCATCTGTCTTTTTCAGATAACCTGCCGCCATTGCCTTTTCCAGATAGTCGGCAACCCGCTGCCGGGCTCTTTTGGGACCGTTTTCATAATAAAGCCGGCCGATTTCTGATTGCCGGGATTCGGCAAACAGCAGGCGGCGAATGGCCAGGACTTCCGGCATGTAAATGAAGCTGATGAAGTTTTCTCCAAAGCAGCGCAGCGTTTCCGGCACATTGACTACCGGCCCCTGCAGTGCAGAAAGCGCTGTCTCAATCCGGTTGCGGGTGGCATCGGTAAGTATCGTTATCCTCAGATCAATCATCGGGGCGACGTCCGGGTTCTGAACCTGGGTAATGTCCCGGACAACCTCGAGAAATATCGCTTCCTTGGAAGGAAAGTGGTTGTACAGTGTGGTTTTGGAGCCGCCTACCCGCGCTGCGATGATGTTCATCGACGCATTGTGGAAGCCCATTTCCCGGAATACCTGCACGGCGGCATCCAGTATGGCCTGTCTTTTTTTGCTTCGTGTTTTGCTGGTCATGTCTGTAAAAAAATAGTGAATTCGGCTTGACTGTATCTTTAATTTGCGTATTATTGTACCGTACTGTACGGTTCAATTTTATAGAAAAATCCGATGAAAAGAAATCCCTTTTCTGCTATTTCCAGCCATCAAGGCCTGATTCGCCATGGCCTGATTGTCCTTTGCATCAGTCTGTTAGGCGGATGTGCCTGGATGCCTGATCTGGAAAGCCAGGCTGAAATCAGGCCGATTGAACAGTACGAGAGTGAAGAAAGTCTGAAAGGGGATAACCCCGACTGGCCTGAAGATAAATGGTGGGTGGCCTATGGTGACGCCCAGCTTGATCAGCTGATCGAGGAGGGGCTGACCAACTCTCCCAACATGACCATTGCCGCGGCGAGGCTCAGGCGTGCCATCTCCATGGCTGAACTGGCGGGCTCCGCACTGTATCCGGACGTGGATGCGAATGCGTCGGTTTCGCTGGAAAAACAGAGCTACCGGTACACCATGGGCAGTGATGCCAAGCATGGCTGGCGTGATTATGGACAGGTGAGCCTGGATTTCAGCTGGGAAATCGATTTCTGGGGGAAAAACCGCGCAGCGCTGGCTGCCGCCACCTCAGCGGCAGATGCTGCAGATGCCGACAGGTCGGAGGCCGAGCTGGTACTGACGACTTCCATTGCATCGGCTTATGGCGAATTGGCCCGGCTGTATTCGGCCCACGAC
>JAAZED010000286.1 GCA_012512465.1 Oxalobacter sp.
CTTTCGAGATGGCTGTCACCGCCACGATCATGATTATCGAAATGGCATGGGACATGCGTTCACGCACACCGGCCAGGACAGAGATGGTACGAAAGGCCAGCAGGTACCCTACCGCCCAGGCGACGGGCAGCAGGACAGCAGCGGCAATCAGCTTGCTGGTTAAGGGATAGCTGCCGGAAAGCCAGAATTTGATTTTCAGGATGCTGATGGAAAAGAGCGCCTTGTGAAGGTCTGCCTCACGGGCGGCCATATAGCCCAGTACAATCAGGACGGCGACGAGGGTTTTGCGTTTCAAGAGAGAGACACCGAAAAGGAGTGTGATGCCCATGGCCCCCAGATAGGCCCATTCTGTCAGGCGTTCAATCGGGCCGGATTCGCTGGTGTAGCGAAATACCGTTTCTGGCGAGCACGATACCCAGAAGGCCAGTCCGAGAAGGGAAACCAGCACTGCCAGCCAGAAAGAAAGATAAGGGGACCGGAAAAATTTCATGGGACTCCAGAAATGCCAATCCTGAAATGCTAACACGGACACAGCCATCATAGTGATATTTGTTGGCAGACAAAAAGATTATCCGTTTGCTGGGCTGTAGTGTGACGGCGAGGCGCTTTTTGATTGTTACCCTTCGCAGGTGTTATTCTCTACGATGGGATTAGCCCTCGAGATGGGTTCATACGGTGGGTGGCTGACCCACGGCAGTCGGAAATTCGCTGCGCAGACGGCATGGCAGCAAAGCTGCCCTTGAAAAAGCAGACATAGCGGGGAGTAGTAGCGTGTGCTGAGCCTTTGGCGAAGCGCACGAACCCAGGCGCAGGCAAAGAAAAAGCGCTCCTCCTTGGTGTACGCCCATCGTGCGCCGTATTGCATTTGGCACACGCTACGAAATATCGGCATATCGGGCTGGTTTCCCTCAGAACAGGTAATTGAACCGCACATTTCCCATAAGCCCGTCCCGCTCACCGGCAAAGTCTTCCAGCGCCTGGCGTTTTTTGTGAATTGGCGCCGCCCTGCACCGGTATTTCCTGGCTGGAAAAGATGCATAAAGCCGGGTTTCATGGTTTAATATGCCTGTATATTCTGTCCCGGCATTCATGAACCGCAAATTTTCCTCTTTCGTTACCTTCGCCCTTGTCATACTGGTCGGCACAGCGCTTGCCATGCCGCAGGCCAGTGCGCAGGAGCCTGCCCAGCAGGCGGCGCAGCCACAGGCAGCGCCAGCACAACAGCCACAAGCGCAGCCACAGACCCAGCAGGCCCAACCCCAGGCGCAGCCCGCCGTCGTTTCACCAGCGGCAACCAATGCGCTGCCCAAGCGCAACCCCAACGAGATCACGCTTTACAATGGTGTCAAAATGGAAGTGATGCGCGCGGCAGACGGCCCCAAGCCGGCGCCCAATGCCATTGTCCATATTCAGTACATCGGGCACCTGGAAGACGGCACCGAGTTTGACCGTTCCTATTCCCGCCGGTACCCGTCCATCTACAAGCTCTCGGATGTCATCGGCTGCTGGCAGACCGGCATACCGGAGATGAATGTCGGCAGCAAGGTCAAATTCACCTGCCCGCCCGGCTCGGCCAATGGTGCGCGGCCCGTGGATTTTATCTGGGGCGATACCACGCTTTACTTCATCATCGAACTGATTGCCATCGTGGGTTAGGGGTAGCCCCTGGACCCAGCCAAAACTCAGGCCTATTCTACGGCGGCAACAAAATTGCCACTGGCCTGTCAACCAGAAAGCTGCTTCATGCGTTAGATCAAACGACAGCGTTTGCCTGGGAGTAGACTGTAATGGTATTGCTCTAGAGCTTACGATGTCTCCTTTTTCTGCTCTTAATAATCGCGTATGCTCATACGCGGTTTTTTTTTGCCAGTCATCTTCTGCCTGCCCCGGCTTATCTGCCCCTTTTTCTGAAAAAGCGTTGACGGATTTTTTATCCGGACAGCCGATCCGCCGTTTTTGACGGTTTTTTGCCTTTTTTCCCGCCCGTTTTTTCTGTTGTGCCCGTCATGTGCCAAAAAACAGCGTTTTCCTCTTTCTGAAAACTGCATGCAAAACAATGAGGTATGGGCGTGTTGGACAAACTTTTGACAAATGTTCTGAAGGGGTTGCCAGCGCGCGTATAACAGTGTAGTGACAGCAACAACCAGAAAGAGAGAACCGTGAAAAAAACATTCAAAGACCAGCCGGAGTCAAATCCTCTGGCAAAAAAATGGGGAGAGCGGGTGACCAATGCGCGCAGGCACTGGGACCGCTTTCATCGCCGTATCCAGCACAATCGCCAGGTGGTTTCCGGCTTTGACTGGACGCGCGATCCGACCAACAGCGATTTTTACCTGCACCGGGCCAACCTGATACACAGCAGCATTGCGTCCATCCTGCCCGGTATCTATGCACGCAATCCGGAAATCTCGGTGGTTCCCCAGCATGCAGGCCGGGAACTCAAGCTCCTGTGCAAGACAATCGAAAGCGTGACAAACCGGCAGCTGGCTGACGCCCGGCTCAAGCAGCGGGCCAAATCCACCGTGCGTGCGGCGCTCACCTGTTCTTTCGGTGTGCTCAAGGTCATGTACCAGCGGGAGATGGGCAAGGACCCCATCATCGGCGCGCGCATCCAGGATGCACAGGACAATCTGGCGCGGGTGCAGCAGCTCATGATGGAAATAAACGATGATGGCGGGCGCGGAGAACAGGAACGACTGGAAGCCGAACTGAAGGAAAGCTTAAGCGCCCTCCGTGAAAAAGCCGAGGTGGTGAAGGCGGAAGGCATCGTGATAGACCGGGTGTTAACAGAGCATTTGCTCATCGATCCCACCATTGCCGAATTCTGGGATTATGAACAGGCCGATTGGATGATCCAGATTGTGCCGATGAAAAAATCGCTGGCAGAAGGGCTGTATGGCTACAAGCTGGACAAGGCGACCACTTACCATACCAGCTTTGAAAAAAGCGACAGCGGACGCCTTTTCTCCGGGACCACCAGCGTTTCTGATGATGCCCAGATCTGTATCCTCGAAATCTGGGACAAGAAGACCCAGCGTGTCTATACCATGGCAGAGGGGTGCGACTACTGGTTAAGGGAGCCTTATTCACCGGCCAATAGCGGTGCCAGGTGGTATCCCTTCTTCCTTTTGCCTTTCCAGACGGTGGACGGGCAGTTTATCGGCCCCTCGATGGTTGATCTGACCGAGCGGCTGCAGGAGGAGCACAATGAAACGCGAAACCGCTATAACGAGCACCGTGAACTGATCAAACCGGGCTATATTGCCGGAGCGGATATCAGTGAGCGGACGCTCAGGCGCTTTTCGGATGCGGCGCTGGGCGAGATCACCCTGATCGATTCCGAAGGGCTGCCCCTGCAGCAGGCCATCATGCCAAAGACCCATCCACCGATAGACCCGATGGTGTATGACACCTCGCCCGTGCGGGCGGACTGGGAACAGGTAACCGGCCTTCAGGATGCGGTGCGCGCTTCCATCACCATCCCGAAAACGGCAACCGAAGCCAGCATCATGCAGCAATCGCTATCTTCCCGTATTGCCGAATTCCGTGACCAGGTGGAAGGCTTTCTCCAGCAGATTGCCGAATATACCGCCCAGATACTGGTACAGGAGCTTTCTGCCGAGCAGGTGGAACGCGTCATGGGGCCACACAGGACAGGGCCGCTTCAAGGGGTGACTGATCCCATGACAGGGCAGCCCGTCATCGGCGTCATTGAGCACAGCTACGACTGGCCGAGCCTCTCGCGTGAAGAGATTTTCCAGTATGTCGAACTCCAGATCCGCGCAGGCAGTACCGGCGCACCGGACAATCTCGACCGCCAGGATACCTGGCTCAGAATGCTGCCCGTCATCCAGCCGTTGATCCAGCAGATCATCCAGTTCCAGATGCGGGGCATTGATGCCGCTTCACTCATTGCGCTCCTGGGTAATCCCCCCCTTTTTAGGGTGGATCGGAAGTAGCGTTATGCGGTCATGGCCAACCGCTGTTTAGGTGTGATGCCGCCCAAGGCC
>JAAZED010000026.1 GCA_012512465.1 Oxalobacter sp.
GGCATAGGCTGAGCCTATGCCGTCAGTGACTGTATTGTTGAACGGATTTTTGCTACACGCGAATTGAGATCGGGGGTTTTTGCCGTAATCCGCAGTTTTTCGGGGCCGTTCAGTCGGATATTCTTGTCTTTCTGGATCAGCTCAATGATTTTCAGCGCATCTATCGGCGGATTGGGCATGAACTGCAACGAAATGGCTTCGGCATGGGCATCGATTTTGGTAATCCCTGCCGTTTTTGCAAGGATACGCAGGCGATGGGTATCAATCAGGGCCTGTGCCTCATCCGGCAGTTTGCCGAAACGGTCAATCATTTCCTCCTGCAGGTCGCTTATTTCTTCCGGGGTTTCGCTGCTGGCCAGACGCTTGTACAGGGACAGGCGTTCGTTGACGCCTGCACAGTAGTCAGATGGCAAAAGCGCCGGGGTATGGAGATTGATTTCGGTTGTTGTTCTGAAAGAGGCGTCAAAATCAGGTTCTTCGCCTTTTTTCATGGCACGTACGGCTTCTTTCAGCATGTCGGAGTACAGCTGAAAGCCGATTTCCTGAATTTCACCGGATTGTTCATCTCCCAGCACTTCACCTGCACCGCGTATTTCCAGATCGTGCATGGCCAGAAAAAAGCCACTGCCGAGGTCTTCCATCTGACGGATGGCGTCAAGCCGCCTTTGCGCCGGTTTGGAAAGTGTCATCGTGTCATGCACCATCAGGTAGGCATAAGCCTGGTGGTGTGAGCGTCCGATTCTTCCCCGAAGCTGGTGAAGCTGGGCGAGTCCGAATTTGTCAGCCCGGTGCATGAGCATGGTGTTGGCATTGGGCACGTCAATGCCGGTTTCAATGATGGTGGTGCACAAAAGGATGTTGTATCGCTGGGCGACGAAATCCCGCATGACCTTTTCCAGGTCGCGTTCGTGCATCTGGCCGTGCGCCACGCCGATCCGGGCTTCCGGCAGGAGTTTTTCCAGCATGGCCCGGCGGTTTTCGATGGTTTCCACTTCGTTATGCAGGAAGTACACCTGTCCGCCGCGCTTGAGTTCGCGTTGGCAGGCTTCGCGGATGACGGAGTCATTTTCGCTGCGGACAAAGGTCTTGATGGCCAGCCTTTTTTGCGGTGCGGTCGCGATGATGGAGAAGCTTCGCAGGCCTTCCAGTGCCATGCCGAGTGTCCGGGGAATGGGGGTGGCCGTGAGTGTCAGCACATCCACATCGGTTCGCAGGGTTTTCAATGCTTCTTTCTGGCGCACACCAAAACGGTGTTCTTCATCAATGATGACCAGTCCGAGACGGGCAAAGTGCACATCCTTTGAAAGCAGCTTGTGCGTGCCGATAACAATATCCACGGTGCCGTCTGCCAGTGCCTTGATGGTCTGGGTTACCTGTTTGGCGGTCTTGAAGCGGGAAAGCTCGGCAATACGTATCGGCCAGTCGGCAAAGCGATCCGCAAAGGTCTGGGCATGCTGTTCAGCCAAAAGCGTTGTGGGCGCAAGGATAGCGACCTGTTTGCCGCCCATGACGGCGATAAAGGCGGCGCGGAGCGCTACCTCGGTTTTGCCAAAGCCGACATCGCCGCAGATGAGACGGTCCATCGGTTTGTCCGATGTCATGTCTTCGATGACCGCCTGGATTGCCGCTGACTGATCCGGTGTTTCCTCGAAGTCGAAGCTGTCTGCAAATACTTCATAATCCCGCATCGTCAGCGGGAAGGCATGTCCTTTTCGCATGGCCCTTTTCGCATACAGGTCAAGCAATTCTGCGGCCGTGTCATGGACTTTCCTGGCTGCCTGCTGTCGGGCTTTTTCCCATTGCCCTGATCCCAGCGTGTGCAGTGGCGCATCATCGGGGGAGGTACCGGCATAGCGGGAAATGACGTGCAGTTGGGAAACGGGAACGTATAGCGCTGTATTCTGGGCATAATGCAGGAGCAAAAATTCGGTTTCACCCTGCCCAAGATCCATGCTCACCAGGCCACGGTACCGGCCGATGCCGTGGTTGGCATGGACAACCGGATCGCCGATTTTGAGTTCTGACAGATCGCGCACCATGTGCTCGATCTGGATGGCGCCTTCCTGGCGTTTTCTGCCCGCCCGCCTGCCGGAATTGGCATATAGCTCGGTTTCGGTGATGAGGTTCAAATCGCCCAGTACATGGCCAAGCGAAAAGCCGCTCTGGATGGGAGAAATACCAAACATCAGCGGCTCATCCGAGGTAACGAAATCCACGTAGCTGCTGCATGGTGCCACTGGCAGGTTGTACTCATTGAAAAGCTGCTGCATGGTTTCCCGGCGTCCGGCAGATTCCGCGCAGATCAGCGTGCGTTTGCCGCTTTTACCCAGCCAGGCTCGCAGATTGCTCAACGGGTCATCCGCCCGGCGATTGATGGTGATATCCGGTATGGGGGATGAGAGTTCAGAGGGCGCATTATCTGTTTGCAGTACCCAGCGTGCATGTGGTTTTGCCAGAACGAAGAAATCCTCGCTTTTGAGAAAAAGTTGCTCTGGCGGCAGTACAGGACGCTCACGATCGGCACGCAGGAAAGCGTAGCGCGAGAGCGTGTCTGTCCAGAAACGCTCAATAGCGTCGTCAACATTGCCAACCAGCGTAAATACCGCATCGTCCGGCAGGTAATGGAAAAGAGTGGCGGTTTCTTCAAAGAAGAGGGGCAGGTAGTATTCGATAC
>JAAZED010000287.1 GCA_012512465.1 Oxalobacter sp.
ATCAGCCCCTTAAAAATTGAGATAGACAGGTTTTCAATTCATTATGGCATTAAATCCCTGATTTCAGGGGGTTATTTTGTTTCCGGATATGTCAGGTGCTGTTGCGGCTTCCTGAGAGAGGCATTGCTGTGAACAACATCCCATTAGGCGGGAAATGGCAGACATCGTATAATCCCTGCCAGTGCTTTTTCGTTAACTGTTCATGAGCCAGCCTGTTTTGTCTGAGTCCGACACCAATCCATCTATTGTTTTTCCTGATCTCATCATGGCAGATCTGGCAGTGCTGGATATCCTGATTCATGAACAGTTGCGTTCTGATGCCGTGCTTGTCCGGCATGTCGGGGAGCATATTATTAATGCCGGCGGCAAACGTATCCGTCCGCTTCTTGTACTCTTGATTGCCCGTGCCCTGGGTCATGGCGGCGGGCATCACCATACCATGGCAGCCATTATTGAGTTTATCCATACAGCCTCTTTGCTTCATGATGATGTGGTGGATGAGTCCCGTTTGCGGCGGGGCGTGGAAAGTGCCAATACCCGATTTGGCAATGCGGCTGCCGTTCTGGTTGGTGATTTCATGCATACCCGGGCGTTCCAGATGATGTTGTCACTCAATAACATGAAGGTCATGGAAATCCTGGCTGACGCTACCAATACCATCGCAGAAGGTGAAGTCATGCAGTTGATGAAAATGCGCCAGTCTGATGTAGATGAGGAGCAGTATTTCACGATTATCCACGCCAAAACAGCCAAGCTGTTTGAAGCGGCCAGCCTGCTGGGCGTCGTCGCGGCATCGGGTTCGGATCGATTTCATACTGCCGCGTCGACATACGGACGTTCCCTGGGCATGGCTTTTCAACTGGTTGATGATTGCCTGGATTATGCAGGTGATACGGCGATGCTGGGGAAGAATACGGGCAATGATTTGCGGGAAAGCAAGATGACGTTACCACTGATTTATCTTGCACAGCACGGTACGGCGGACGAGAAAAGGCTCATTACCGAATACATCGAAAATGGAGTGGATGCGCATTTTGAGGCAATTATGCACGCAGTTCGGCAAAGTGATGCGCTTGAGTATACATCTCAAAAGGCTGCGGCACAGGCAACAGCGGCATCCCGGGCGATTGGATTGTTTCCGGATAACGACTATAAGAATACGCTGACTCAATTGTGCCGGTTTGCCGTTGAACGGAAATACTGACAGCGTGAAGACGTTGCATCAGGTTATTCACAACCAGTAGAGTTATTCACAGGCCGGGTGAACTCTGGTTGTGGATATGTTTGTTTTCACGTTACTTTTTCCGATTTTCTTTTCTGATCCGGCCATCCCGCTGTATTTTCTGCCATCATGCGATGCTGTCAATATCAGGCTGCGCCTGCATTTTTTTAAAAATACCTGCCTCGAAAAGCTGGCAAGTTGATCTAGGTCAACAAAACTTTTGATATTTATAACGCATACTCACAAAGCACTCTGCACTTTATCAAACAACAACCGAAAAAGGGGAACCCTTATGAGTAACGAGACAGAAGTAGAATTGGTTGATGCATTTTATATGTTAATTGAGAGCCTCAAGAACAACGGTATCGAGAATGTCTATGGTATTCCAGGCATTCCTGTTACGGCACTCATTCGTTCATGGCAGGCTGAAGGTGGAAAATGGTATGGTTTCCGTCATGAGACAAATGCCGCTATGGCTGCAGGTGTTGCGGGTTACCTGACAGGTAAGCCGGGCGTTTGCTTGACCACTCCTGCTCCAGGCTTTCTGAATGGTCTGGCTGGTGCTGCCAATGCCACCACCAATGGCTGGCCGATGATTCTGCTCAGCGGTGCCGCTGGTCGTCGTAACACCGACCTGCAACAGGGCGCCTTTGAGGAAATGGATCAGCTGAATGCTGCTCGTCCGCATGTCAAGGCTGCTTATCGTATTAACCACATTTCAGACATTCCAATCGCTGTTGCCCGTGCAGTCCGTACCGCCGTTTCCGGCCGTCCTGGCGCTGTATATCTTGACCTTTCACATGAAATGCTGACAGGCACCATGCCGGCAAAAGCTGCTGAAGAGCTGCTCTTTACGCCAGTAGATCCGACACCGAAGCAACTGCCGGATCCAGCCGCTGTCAAGCGTGCTGCTGACCTGCTCAAAGGCGCGAAAAAGCCGCTGATCCTGCTGGGTAAAGGCGCTGCCTATGCTCAGGCAGATGCTGACATCAAGGCACTGGTAGAAGACACCGGCATCCCGTTCCTGCCAATGTCCATGGCAAAAGGCCTGCTGCCTGACAACCACCCGCAGTGTGCTGGTCCGGCCCGTTCCTATGTTCTGCCGGAATGCGACGTTGTTCTTATCGTTGGCGCCCGCCTGAACTGGCTGCTCGGCAATGGTAAAGGCAACACCTGGGGTAACCAGTTGAAGAAATTCATCCAGATCGACATCCTGCCACAGGAAATCGACAGCAACGTACCGATCGCAGCACCGCTGGTTGGTGACATCGGCTCCTGTATCGCCGCACTGCGTGAAGCCCTCAAAGGCATGCCAAAAGCAGACGCCGCATGGATGGGTGGTATCGCTGAGCGTGTCAATGCTTCCAAGGAAAAACTGGCTCCGACCCTGAAGGTCGAAACCCCTCCAGGCATGATGAACTATCGCAATTCACTGGGTGCCCTGCGTGATGTTCTGGCGAAATATCCTAGCGTCACACTGGTTAACGAAGGTGCTAACGCCCTCGATAACACCCGTATGATCGTGGATCAGTATCAGCCACGCAAGCGTATTGACTCTGGTACCTGGGGTATCATGGGTATCGGTATGGGTGCATGTATCGGTGCAGCCGTTGTTACCGGTGAGCCAGTTGTTGCGGTTGAAGGCGACAGCGCGTTCGGCTTCAGCGGTATGGAAGTTGAAACCATGGTACGTTACAACCTGCCAATTTGCGTTATCGTCATGAACAACGGCGGTATCTACAAAGGCAATGAGGCCAATGCCGGTGGTTACGACGATCCGTCCCCAACCTCTTTCGCACCAGGCAGCCGCTACGACAAGATGATCGAAGCCTTCGGTGGTGTTGGTGTTAACGCACAAACACCGGCAGAACTGGCTGCAGCCGTTGAAGAGGCAATCAAGTCACGCAAGCCGACGCTGATCAATGCTGTTCTGGATCCGGATGCAGGTGTTGAAAGTGGCCGTATTGCTGGTCTGAACATCGAAAGAAAGAAAAAGAAGTAAAAATGTAACGGTAAGCTGATATGGTCTGACCAGAGAGCTTCACAATTACAGGTTATGCCCTCAGGATATTTGTCTTGGGGGCATTTCTTTTTCCGGCTATGGTGCGGGTAAATAAAAACCGGAGAGCATAGCTCTCCGGTTTTTATTTGCTTGTTTTGCCCGTGTTTATTTGGACAGGGATGATTCAAAAAAGTCGAGAATCACTTTTTGGAAGTGGTCACCATAATGTTCCGTCATGGCGGCAAGGTGTCGTCCGTATTTAATCAGCTCCAGTCGCTTAGGCTCTTTTGCCTCTGCAAACAGTTGCTCAGACTGGGCCTGTGACGTGATGCTGTCACCTGTCCCATGGAGAAGCAGAAGCGGAATGGGAGACAGTTTTGACACATAATGACCGCCGCTGTAGATATCATCGGGCTCATATGTGTATCCTTCGCCGGGACGTCTTTCATCTGCAACTGAGGAATAGGAGTAAAAAGCTGATTCAGAGACAACCGCACGAACACCTTCAGGGTTGATTGCCGCTGCGGCAATGGCAAGCGTTCCGCCAAGGCTTTGCCCGTAGATGAAAATTTTGCTGGTATCAATGTCAGTGCGTGAGCGGACATAAGTAATGGCGGCAACGGCGTCTTCCAGAATGCCTTTGGGTTCTGCCGTACCAAAGGATTTGCCAAAGCCGCGATAGTCAAAAACAAAAACGTTGTAGCCCTGGTCAGGCAGCCAGCCGGTAAAGTGCCAGTGTGAACTGATATTGCCGGAATTGCTGTGCATGTGAATGACGGTGCCTTTGGCGTCTTTCGGACTTGAAACGGTTGCAGCAGGAAGAAACCAGCCGCTCAGGCGGGTGCCGTCTTCGCTGTTGAAGTAAACCGTTTCATAATCAAGTCCAAACTTTTCGGGTGTCGTGGCAGGTATGTTGTCAGGATAAAAAATACGTTTATACATAAGTCGCTCAAGGTGTGGTGGTCAAAAACAGCAGCATGAACCGCGCTGCGACGAGGGCCGCCAGCATAGTCGGCGGGATAATCTGAAAATTATATCATTGCCGGAGACTGGAAATGGTGTCGACTGGCGTCATATGATGCTGACGGCCCTCAATCTTTTTTCAGCGACTCTTCAAAAAAGGAGATCATCATATCCTGGTAGTGGCGGCCATACCGGTCTGTCATGGCGTCGACATGTTCACCATGCTCAATAGTGACAAGGTCTACCGGGTCATTGGCTTCGGTGAGTAGCCGCACAGAATGCGGATAGGGAACTACCCGGTCATTTGTGCCATGCAGGAGAAGAAGAGGTATGGGCGCAAGCCGGGCAACATAAGCGCCGGCAGTATAAGTATCATCCAGGATATCACCAGCACCCGGCAGTCTGTCGTTCATCCACATCGAATACGAGTGGGCCGGTGCTTCGGCCAGAACAGCCCGAATTCCCCCGGGATTGGCCGCTGCGCTGGCAATAGCCAGCATGCCGCCCAGGCTCTGGCCAAAGACAAACAGCTTGCCGGTATCAATATCTGTCCGGTTTCGCACATGATTGATGGCGGCTACCGCATCTTCAAATATCCCTTTGGGATCAGGCTCGCCCTGTGATTTGCCAAATCCGCGGTAATCAAAAACAAAGAGGTTGAATTCGCGATCCGGTACCCATTCGGCAAATCCCCAGTGAGCAGTCAGGTTCTGGGCATTGCCATGCATGTGAATGACAGTCCCTTTGGCATTGCCTGGTTTATCAATACCCCTGGCAGGGATGAACCATCCCCAGAGCCTGGTGCCGTCAGCACTTGCGAAAGCCGCTTCTTCATAAGCAAGGCCAAGCCGGTGCGGGGAGTCATAATTGATCCGGTCAGGAAAATAAAAGTCGCTGTACATAGATGTCCCGGGAAAAGCGTGATGATACGGTATATTGAAAATAGGATACTGCTGTATTTTAGCATTCGCCAGGGCAGGGCTTGCCCGGCAGGTGTTCCTTTTCAAGGGGAATCCGGTACGTCGATATCTGTCGAAATGATACCAAAGTGATTCGTGAAAATTCTTTTTTCTGATAGTCAACAGCAACAGAGTTTGCTACAATTGTGCGCCTTTGCGGTACAACGGATGGTCTGGCAAATGTGCGGTATTCTGTAATCAGACGGGGTGTAGCTTAGCCTGGTAGAGCGCTACGTTCGGGACGTAGAGGCCGGAGGTTCGAATCCTCTCACCCCGACCAATTCTGTTGTTGAAACTTCCTCACCTGCTCCTGGATTATCAGAGAGCGGGGGTTTTTTATTGATAAACCCATCTGACCGGGATTTGTATGTTCAACGAAGCAATCAAACTGACCAGCGGCGAAAATGTGCCCGTAGAAATGCACAAGGTTCGCATTGTCCAGAAACTGAATCTGTTACCCATTGAAGAGCGCTTAAAAGCGATGGAAGGCGCAGGTTTTAATACCTTCCTGCTGCAAAATCGCGATGTATTCATGGATATGTTGACAGACAGCGGCACCAACGCCATGTCTGA
>JAAZED010000288.1 GCA_012512465.1 Oxalobacter sp.
CCGTCCCCAAAAAGCGCTCGGCAAGGATTCTGCCGCGCTGATGCTGGTGGCCCAGATACGGGATGAAGCTCACCGGTTTGCCATTACCGGAATGCGCACACAGCGCGATAAAAAACGCCAGACTTCCCGGCTGGAAGAAGTCGAGGGTATCGGTGCCAAACGCCGTCAAAGGCTTCTGGCACGTTTTGGCAGCATGCGCGGTGTTGCTGATGCCACCGTTGAGGATCTGATGTCAGTTGAAGGAATTTCACGCAAGCTGGCACAGCAGATATATAATCAATTGCACTAGCATAAGCAGTGCAATAAAAACAGGTTAGGACAGGCAGTAAAAATGCAAAGTGTTTGTGACATTGAAAAAAAACGGTCGATACCATTTAACGTCCCCATCTTTCTGACATGGCTGCGTGTGGCAATGATCCCGCTCGTGGTGGGTATTTTCTACCTGCCGGATGGATGGCTTTCGCCCTGGACAATAAATTTCAGTGCCGGCATCATTTTTATTATCGCTTCCATCACCGACTGGTTTGACGGCTATCTTGCCAGGAAGTGGAACCAGACATCTTCTTTTGGCGCTTTTCTTGATCCGGTTGCAGACAAGCTGATGGTGGCTGGCGCGCTCCTGGTTCTGGTGCAGCTGGGGCGGGTTCATGCCATTTTGGGCTTCATCATTATCGGCCGCGAAATCGCCATTTCGGCACTGCGTGAGTGGATGGCAGGGATTGGTGAAGGCCAGTCCGTTGCCGTGAGTTCTGTTGGCAAAATCAAGACAACGGCGCAGATGTTTGCCATTCCCATGCTGCTGTATTACGACATGCTGTTCAATTTCCTCGATACCCGGATCATTGGCAACTGGCTCATGATCCTCGCGGCGACACTGACTGTCTGGTCCATGCTGTATTACCTCAAGAAAGCATGGCCTTTAATAAAAGAGAGAGGATGATCGTGTTAAGTGGCCTTGACAAGTAAAGGCCAGATGCTAAAATGCTCATCTTTGTTGTTGCGGGAGTAGCTCAGTTGGTAGAGCGCAACCTTGCCAAGGTTGAGGTCGAGGGTTCGAGACCCTTCTCCCGCTCCAGTTCTTCAAAAGCCTTTTTAGTGTTTGAAACTGGTTCAAGCCGGATACTTTCCGGTGAAAACCATCTCAGAATGCGGGAGTAGCTCAGTTGGTAGAGCGCAACCTTGCCAAGGTTGAGGTCGAGGGTTCGAGACCCTTCTCCCGCTCCAGAAGAATTCCAAAGGCTGGGTAGCAAAGTGGTTATGCCGCGGCCTGCAAAGCCGTTTACGTCGGTTCGATTCCGTCCCCAGCCTCCAACACCCCTTCCAATAACGTCCAGTAAGGCTCGTAATTCTGCGATCTCCGTTTTGTTATTGTCCATTGTTGTCTGGCGAAGTCCTTTGACATCCAGAAAATATAAAGGCAAAAATAACTGATTTTTTCCCTATAAAAATCCTTCGCCTCTAAAAGGCATTGTCCCTACAGGAGAAATCAAAAGATGTACTAATGGCAATCACGCCAACCAGTTTCAGCACAACAATGTCTCACTTGGCGGAGCAGGTTCAGGCGGCAATGGAATATACGGCTGGGCTATATACATACAGTAAGTGAGATAAGCCTATGGGAGCTCGTCAGGTAGAAAAAGGCCAGCAAAATTATAAGGCGTCTCCCATTCTTCTATCTTTTTACCAATAAAGGTGCATCGTTTCAGATTTTCTCTGACACATGCTTCTGCCGAAAGTTGTGCTACAACGTCACGTCGATCAGAGGATAGGGTAATCCCCCCGGCAAATAAGGTTGATTGGAAGTAGAATTTTCTTGTTAAGGAGGTTCTACATGAAGAAGTCGAGATTTACCGATAGCCAGATCATGGCGATATTAAAGCA
>JAAZED010000289.1 GCA_012512465.1 Oxalobacter sp.
ATACTCGAGCGGGCGCGTAATGGCACGGATCAGCCAGGCCGAAACCAGGATGCCGAAGATAATGGCCGAGACAATCAGTGCCGAACTGACAATCAGGCTCTGGTTGGTAAATTCCAGCGTGGCTGTCTTGGTGCGCTCAACCGCTTCGTCTCTTTTCTTGGTCACATCTAAAAGCTTGGCCTTGATACTGCGCCAGAGCGGTGTCTCCCCCTTGTTAACCGCTTCGATTGCCTGTGCCCTGTCCTGCTGCGCCAGGGCAATAATGTTGGCCTGGACGTCCTCCTGCTTTTTCCGGAGTTCCGCGATTTCTTTCAACACTGCCTGTGTGTCCGGATCATATGCCGAAAGGCTGATGGCACGTGCCATGGCAGCATTGAAATCGGTTGCCGCCATTTCATGGTTTTTGTAGGCGGTTTTATTTTCAGGAGCCAGGATGATATTTCTCAGCGCCTGCCCCATCTGCAATCCCTGTGCATATATCTCGGATTCAGCCTGCTGGAGCGCGACATCCGTCTCAAGGAAACGCTCAAATTTGACCTGGCTCTGGTAAATACCAAAAAGCCCCAGTCCCGATGCAATCGTGAACAATAAAAACACGACTGTCATCGAGACAATCATTTTGGTTTTCAATTTCATTCTCTGCTCTCTTCAGGATAGTAGTGTGTCAAGATATACATGTCCAGACATGAATACCGCATTTCAGTAACGGTTCAGTTAAAGAATAAAGGTTACACCAAAACAGGAAAAATTGCTCGACAGAAAGAAACCGAATAAAAACAAAAAAAACAGGCAGCCTGACAATTTGCCGGTCAGGTAGCCTGTATCAAGCCGTTACCGGACAGCGGTTATCCGGCAAATACGTTGTAAAAAACCGTTTCTTCCAGTGACTTGCGCTCCGTGTGCTTGGGATTTGGCGCCGCATCCTCAGCCGGATACCCCATCACCAAGAGCGACAAGGGTTCCAGTGATGAGGGAATAGCAAAAGCTTCCCGCATCCTGACCGGATCAAAATGCATCACCCAGGTGGTTCCCAGACCGACATCAACAGCAGCCAGCATCATCTGGGTCGTGACGATACTGCAATCGATATCACCGCTGTTCTTGCCGTCGTAGGAACGATTCCAGGCCTCTTCCTTTTTGGCGCACACCAGAAGCGCTACCGGTGCATTGAAATGGTATGCCGTGCACTCCCTCAATTTGGCCCGTGCCTGCCTGTCTTCGACAACCAGAACCCGCCAGGGCTGTAAATTACCCGCAGTAGGCGCAAGCTGCCCGGCTTTCAGCACGTACTCAAGCTTTTCCTTTTCCACTTCCTGAGTGGTAAATTTGCGGACAGAATACCGTTTGGCTGCCAGATCATTAAAACGCATATGCTTCTCCTGTAAATGAATGATGCAAAACTTCTGTAAACCCATTCTATTTTACTCTTATCCTTTTTACCTTCAGCCGGTAAACAGGTAAAATGCGAAACAGAAAACTCTCCCCCCTCAGGATATTTTTTGAATTTTCTCGCTATTTTTGTGATTGCGGTCGCGCTTGCGATCGAGGCGTTTGCTGTTGCGCTGACATCAGGCCTGCGCCTGAAACGGGTCACGCCTGCCCAGACCCTGCAGATCGGCAGTATGTTCGGCGGCTTCCAGTTCATCATGCCCGTAGTCGGGTGGTGGCTTGGTATAAAAGCCCATCGGTATATCGAACAGTATGACCACTGGATCGCTTTTGCCTTGTTGGCCTTTGTCGGTGGCCGCATGATCCGCGAAGCCTTAAGCCACAGAGGCGGCGGCAGCAGCGCCAGCACCTTTTATAATCCGACGCAAAAAGGCACCCTGCTCCTTTTAGGC
>JAAZED010000027.1 GCA_012512465.1 Oxalobacter sp.
ATAGCATCAATAGCTGAACGG
The DNA here is from genome assembly GCA_012512465.1 of Oxalobacter sp. Classification (GTDB taxonomy): domain Bacteria; phylum Pseudomonadota; class Gammaproteobacteria; order Burkholderiales; family Burkholderiaceae_D; genus Oxalobacter; species Oxalobacter vibrioformis. The sequence continues at coordinate 22 of JAAZED010000027.1, forward strand.
GTAATACCTGCATTATCCAGCGCCTGCTCAAGAAGGGGGATAATGCGGCGGATATGATCACGCGAGGCCAGCTCGGGGACCACACCGCCATATTCCGCATGCAGCGCAATCTGGGAATAAAGTGTATGCGACAACAGTCCCTTTTCGGTGTCATACAGGGCGACACCGGTTTCATCGCAGGAAGTTTCGATACCCAGAACAATCATGAAATACGCGCCAACACAAGGTAAAATGAAAAAAACAGCAAAATTAAGCAGCAAGTGTACCTCAATTTATTGACAGGCATATTTTTTGCTGATTATAATGGCGATCTTTCGGGTCGTTAGCTCAGTTGGTAGAGCAGCGGACTTTTAATCCGTTGGTCGCAGGTTCGAGCCCTGCACGGCCTACCAGAAATATCAAGGGGTTACGTTTAGGCGTAATCCCTTTTGTTTTTCCCGTTTATTCGGGCTCAAAACCCCGTTGGCAAAACTAGATCACCGGCATCAACATACTGCCGGATCCACTCCTGCCCTTCCATTTCCTACACATTTAACAGTATTTGAAACTGCAATGCAACAAATGTTTCGCTTGGTAATAATGCGTGATTCTCTGACTCGAATTTGACACTATATAAGTAAGAAATACTCATTACTTTCTTACCTCTCACAGGAGAACATCATGAAAAAACGCACAATTATTTATACCGCACTGGCGCTTGTCCTCTCCGTGGGAGCAGGGGTTGCATTCGCACACGGCGGACATTTTTATCACAAGGGTTATTCAGATCATGGGGGTTATGAACAACACAACCGGCATTGGGGAAATGCTCAAAAACACGCGCGATATTACAACCAGGAGTCATCTCAAACCGGGACAGTCGCCTTTGAACAACATGGCGAAGGTCACGAGCAAGTCGCCGACAACGCTACCTATCACCAGCGTGAAATGAAAGACCCAAGCCATAGACAATAACCTCTGGACAACCCGTCACCCCGAAAAAGCATCCTCACGGATGCTTTTTCTCTTTTTTATCGGATTCATTTTTTCTTCGCCTCCAGATTCTTGTGTTCGGACAACGAACCCATGGGCCATATTTCATTTCGGATTCCTCACCAGACAATAGCTCCTGCATCTGCCGGCTCGCCTGTTGCTGCGTCTCCTGCGCTTTTTCGTAAGCCTTTTCGGCCTGCTTGTATAAATCTTTCAGGTACGTCATTTTCGTCACCTCACATAGTCAGACCAATAACTTCAGGCAAATGCAAGCGGGATATCCCTGTTTTTATAGATCTCCAGTATTCCCAGACCATTTACTTTGATACCGACACCCCTTTCCTCACCGGATCGGGAATCGTCGGTAATTCGGGCGCGACCTTTCTCATCAATGCAAAACTCTCCACTTGAATCCAGAATCAGGGCGCCTGACATGGAACACAACTCGGCCCTGATCTTTCGGGGCAAATTCTGAAACTTCTTGTTATGAGTAATGTTTTTGACCAGGGCATCCCGCAGTTTCCGTTTCACGCTTCCGGAATCGTGCTGGATACGATCCAGCTGTCTGGTTTTGCGGCGTAGCTGAGTCAGTATGCCAATACTGGCTTTTCTGCCATAAAAAGCCATATCCAGCGATGTCAGATAGGCGGCTTTCCTGACATCCAGCTCATCTTGTGAATGGCGTTTGTCAAATAACTCATCGACCAGAAGAGTATGTGGAAAATACTGCCACTGAGAAAAAGCATAGGCAAAAATCAGTTTCCGGTTTTTAAAAAGCAGAATTTCTCCTTTTTCCGTCAACATGACTGCCATTTTGTTGCGCGTTCCGGTCCAGGATGCGACATCTGCCACGTCAATGGGCGCATAGACCTCCTGTACCTTTCTATGGCTTTCTGAAAACGGGATAATGGATTCGATTCCCAGAATATCTCCGCTTGTATTTATGGCAAGCAATGTCCCGTTACTGGATCCCAGGATATGCACACCCTCCTCATCAGCCAGCTGGAAAAAATTGTATCCGCCTTTCATGGTCTTATTGAGATAGATTCCGACAGTATGTGTCCACTTTTTCTTTTCGAGGGACCTCATCGCCCATTTCTTGTATACCTGTATCAGTTGAAAGACCACATCGGCACTTTGCGCATTCATAAACCGAGAAGCGGCCCGTTCGATTGATTCCTGTACAAAACCCGCATCAGGAAACTCCTTCGGGTCGCCCGCTTCATGCAGTGTACGGATAATCTCTTCAATCAGTGATTTTTCCTCCACAGAGAAAGGCATTCGCCTCTGCATCACAAAATAGATACGCGACTTTTTGCTAAGAAAGATTTTAAGCCTGTGATGCGTGTCATAAGTCACCTTTTGAAGTGGCGTAACAGCATCTGTATATGGCCCACTCAGTTTTGACTGGCTGGTCAGCGGCTGAATATATCTGTCCAGCATTTCCCGAAAAACCACGATTTCCCTTTCCCGGTTTTCATAATGTGTGTTCATGTCCCACTCCTTTCATGGCAGGGTTCCTGCAAAAATGAATTATTTCCTGATGCTTTGCATCCCGTTCCCGATCGTTCTTTCCTGTTCAGCTCCACCCCCCGCCCAGCGCCTTGTACAGGGCAAGCGCATTGGACTCCCGCAAAAGCCGCGTTCCAATCAGGCTGCTTTGTGCGGCATAAAGGGTTCGCTGCGCATCAAGCACATTGATATAACTCGCAACACCTGCCTCATACCGTACGGAAGCATGCTGGTAACTTCTGCCTGTGGATGCCACCAGTGACTCCTGCGATTTGAGCTGTATCTGCATGTTTTCCTGCTGGACAAGCGCATCGGCCACTTCTCTGAAAGCCACCTGTATGGTTTTCTCATAACGTGCAACCGCCATGTCACGCTAGGCTTCGGACATTTCCAGTCGTGCAATATTTCTTCCTGTATCAAAAATGGGCACAACCAGTTGCGGACTGAATACCCAGTGCCTGCCGCCGGCGTCAAACAGATTGCTATAGTCAGAACTCATCCGTCCCAGCCCTGCTGTCAGGCTGATCGTGGGGAAAAAGTTGGCGCGGGCTGCTCCGATATTGGCATTGGTCCCTTTGAGCAAATGCTCAGCCGCCTGTATATCCGGGCGGTTTTCTAGCAGCGAGGAAGGGAGCCCTTCCGGGATATCCTGCAAGGCGACAATCTCTGACAGTTTCCTCACTTCGGGCAGGTCTTTCGGCAGGGGTGAACCCATCAGAAGCACGAGATAATTTTCATCCTGTCCCACCTTGGTTGCCAGCACTGCCAGACTGGTGCGCGCTTCTTCCACCAGCGTTTGCGCCTGGCTGACATCCAGGTCGGATGCCACGCCAGCGGCAAATTTTTTCTCAACCAGTTCGAGGTTTTCCTCGCGATTTTTCAGCGTGGCCGCTGTCAAATCATGGATTTCCCTGTCAGCAACCAGTTGCAGGTACATGCCTGCTGTTTCTGCCACCAGGCTGAGGCGGGCTGATTTCGCATCCGCCTCAACGGAATGAAAGGTTTCCAGCGCCTGTTCCGTCAGGTTGCGCACCCGCCCGAACAAATCGAGTTCGAAAGCACTGAATCCCAATGAAGCGGTATATTGACGCGAGACCCCCTCTACTCCCCGGCTGTTGAATTCTGCGGGGAGGCGCTGGGATGTTCCTCCTGTGCTGGCATTAATGGTTGGCAACAGATCTGCACGCTGTATGCGGTATTGCGCCCTCGTCTTTTCGATATTGAGTATCGCCACCTTCAGGTCACGGTTGTTTTCGATGGCGATTTCAATAACGCGCTGCATGGTTTCATCCCTGAAAAAAGCTTTCCACTCAGGTAATGCGACCTCAACAGCCTGGTCTGCCGGTTTTTCTGCTGCGGTATAGGTTGGTGCAACCGGTGCCTCTGGCCGGATATATTCGGGTGCCAGAGAACACCCTGCCAGTGCCGACGCAACAAGAACCGGTATCACACATCTGATAAAGCGCGGGAGTTTGCTTTTATCATTCATCTTCGTCTCCTTCTTCAATTGGCAATGCCTCCTGCTCGGTTTTTGCTTTTTCAGCCGCTTTTTTGCGTGAGACGAAGAAATTGGTCACAATCATGTAAAAGATCGGCGTGAAGTAAATGCCCAGGCTGGTTGCCGCCGTCATCCCACAGACAACCGCCGTACCCAGCGCATTCTGACCACCCGAACCCGCCGAATTGCTGATCATGAGCGGCACCACACCTAAAATGAAAGCCAGTGACGTCATGATGATGGGACGCAGGCGCATCCTGACAGCCTGGACTGTCGCATCGTAAAGAGATGCGCCCTTTTCATGCAGATCTTTGGCAAACTCCACTATCAGGATGGAATTTTTGGCAGAAAGACCGATAATCGTCAGCAACCCGATCTGGAAGTACACATCGTTGTTCATCCCGCGGGCCCATACCCCTAAAAGCGACCCGATTATCCCTGTCGGAACAACCAGCAGTACGGAAAGGGGAATAGACCAGCTTTCGTACAAGGCAGCAAGACACAGAAAGACAACCAGGAGGGAAATGGCATACAGCATAGGGGCCTGGGAACCGGACATTTTTTCCTGGTAGGAAATCCCCGTCCAGTCAAAATCAAATCCCGGCGGCAGCTCCCTTCCCAGCTCTTCCATGGCACGCATGGCAGCGCCAGTACTCTTGCCCGGAGCTGGCTGGCCCAGAATTTCGATAGAAGGCAGACCGCCGTATCTTTCCAGGCGCGGAGACGCCGGTTCCATATGCATGGAAATAAAGGAAGAAAACGGTACCATCTCGCCCAGCTCATTGCGGATACGATATCTGCCGATATCACTTGCCTGTGTGCGGTAAGGCGCTTCTGCCTGCATGAAGACTTTTTTGGTCCGCCCCTTGTCCATGAAATCATTGACATAGTAACTTCCCCAATAAACCGCAAGGGCATTGTTGATTTCCCCTTTGGAAAGACTCTGGGCGCCCGCCTTGGCTATATCAATATCCAGGACATACTCATCCACATCATCCAACCCGTTAGGGCGGACTGCCGCCAGATCCGGGTGTTTCGCCGCCTTTTCCAGCAGTTCGTTTCTGGCATTCATCAGGGCGGCATGCCCCTGCCCCGCCCTGTCAATGATCTCGAAGTCAAAACCGGAAGCGCTGCCCAGCTCGATAACGGCCGGGGGTGTGTAAACATAAACAGCCGCCTCTGGTATCCGGGAAAATTTTTCCGAAGCACGCTCGGCTATGGCAGCGGCTCTCTGGCTCTTGTCCTTGCGTTTTGACCAGTCTTCCAGCATCACAAAGGCCAAACCGGCATTCTGGCTGTTTCCGCTAAAGCTGACACCGGAAACCGCAAGCACGCATTTGACAAGACCTTTTTCTTCTGTCTGGAAATGCTGCTCTACCTGCTCAAGGACATCCAGGGTTCGCTCAAACGTCCCGCCGGCAGGTAATTGAACCTCCACGAAAACCAGTCCCTGGTCTTCTTCCGGAATAAAACCTGATGGCAGGCGTATGAACATGAAAGCAATGAGCACTAATCCGACGGCAAACCCGAACAGACATTTTGCCGGGCGCTTGACGATGCGCCCCACCTGGCTCTGATACCTGATACTCACCTTGTCAAACCAGCGATTGAACCACCCGAAAAACCCGGTTGTTCTGTGAGGCATTTTTTCCGGCAACATGGTGGCGCAAAGCGCAGGGGTCAGGATCATGGCCACTATGACAGAGAGGGTCATGGCGGTAACAATCGTGATGGAAAACTGCCGGAAAATCACGCCGGTTGATCCATCCAGGAAAGCCATGGGAACAAAAACTGCAGCAATCACCATGGCAACGCCGACCAGTGCGCCGGTTATCTGGTCCATGGATTTTTTGGCTGCCTCTTTGGGACCGACTCCCTCTTCATGCATGATCCGCTCGACGTTTTCCACAACGACAATAGCATCATCAACCAAAAGGCCGATCGCCAGCACCATGCCGAACATGGTGAGCGAATTGATGGAAAACCCAGCCGCAGCCAGTACGCCGAATGTGCCCAGGAGCACCACCGGAATCGCAATCGTCGGGATAAGAGTTGCCCTGAAATTCTGCATGAACAGGAACATCACAAGAAACACCAGGACAATCGCTTCCGCCAGTGTGTGAAAAACAGAGGAGATGGAAAGCTTTACAAACGGTGTTGTGTCATAGGCATAAACATGTTTGAATCCGGTCGGGTAAAAACGCGAAAGTGAATCCAGTTCCTTTTTGATACCAGCAGCTGTTTCCAGTGCATTGGCGCCGGATGCCAGTTTGATTGCCAGCCCTGCAGACGGCTTTCCGTTGAACCGGGAGCGCGCCTTGAATATTTCATTATTCAGTTCCATCCGGGCGATATCCCTGAGGTACAGGTTGGATCCGTCCGGATTGATCCTGACAAAGATATCCTCAAATTCCTTCACACTCTTGAGCCGGGATGCCGCATTGATCGTCACATTCAGTTGCTGCCCTTCCGGAGCAGGCCCCATTCCGATCTGCCCTCCGGTTACCTGCATGTTCTGTTGCTTAACGATTGAGATGACATCAGAGGGATTCAGTCTGTACTGATCCATCTTTATCGGATCCAGCCATATACGCATCGCATACTGCGCGCCAAAAAGCGTGGTATCACCTACCCCGGGAAGGCGGCCAACGATATCCTGAATGTTGGATGCGATATAGTCGGCAATATCCGACTCATCCATGCTTCCGTCTTCAGAAATGAAGGCAATTGCATGCATGTAGTTCTTGACGGATTTGGTGACGGAAATACCCTGGCGTTGCACTTCTTCGGGAAGAAGCGGCTGTGCAAGCTGCAGCTTGTTTTGAACCTGTACCTGTGCAATATCGATATCCGTTCCGGCCTTGAAGGCAAAATTGACCGTCGCCTGCCCCGATGAATCACTGTTGGAGTACATATAGATCAGGTTGTCGATTCCCTTCATCTGCTGCTCGATCACCTGGGTTACCGTATCCTCAATCGTTTTTGCCGATGCACCCGGATAAGTTGCTGTCACCGCAATTTCCGGCGCGGCAATCGCGGGGTATTGGGCTACGGGCAGTGTAGAGATGGAAAGTGCTCCTGCCAGCATAATGATGATGGCAATCACCCAGGCAAAGATAGGGCGATCAATAAAGAATTTTGCCATGATGATCTCCCCTTACCCGTTCTGTTCTTCGCTTGCTGAGGAGGCTTTTCCTGCATCCAAGACGACACCTGAAACCACCTGCCCCGGACGGGCTTTCTGCAGACCATCCACCAATACCCTGTCCCCGTCCTGCAGGCCATCCATCAAGAGCCACTGTCCCCTGAAATCACGGTCAACCGTCACATACCGGGTATCGACATAAAACTCGCTTTCTCCCAGCGCTGTTTTTGCAGCTTCAGCGACAAATGCCGCCGGTTGGGATTTAGTCAGAACATGGACCAGGGTGCGCCCCTTGGTGTCACGTGTAACCGTCTTTTGCGGAACAAGGATGGCATTTTCCCGTACACCTTCTTCAATAACTGCCCTGACGTACATGCCAGGCAAAAGAATTTTTTCAGGGTTTTCAAAAGTGGCGCGTACATTCACAACACCGGTACTTTGTTCAATGGTTACATCAGAAAATTCGAGATTCCCTTCAATCCATTCCGGCTCACTGCCACCTTCTGCAACCGACGCGCTTTTCGCATAAGGACTTCCGTCTTCCAGCACCAGCCTGACTTTGGCCGCCGTCTGTCCGCTTGACTGGAGCTGGCCATGGGCAAAGGCACGGCGTAACTTCAGGAGTTCACTGCTGGACTGTGTCACATCAACATAGACATGCTTTAACTGCTGGATGGTGGACAGCGGATCAGGCTGATTTTGTGTCACCAGCGCTCCCGGTGTGACGAACGAACGCCCGATCCTTCCGGATACGGGAGCTGTGATTCTGGTGTAACCAAGATTGATCCGGGCCGTTTCCAGTGCCTGTCGTGCGGCCTCAACACTGCCTTTCGCCTGCCCGTATGCTGCTACAGCATCATCGTATTCCTGTTTGCTGACAGCATTGATATCAACAATCTTTGCATATCGTTCAGCAAGCAGTCGGGCAGCGACTACATTGGCTTGAGCTTTGGAGAGTTCGGCTTTGGCATTGTTGTAGGTTGCCTGGAACAAGGCCGGATCAATCTGGTACAAAACCTGTCCTGCTTTGACATCACTTCCTTCTTCGAAAAGACGCGTCTGGATAATGCCGCCTACCTGGGGGCGGACTTCTGAAACCATGAGTGCGGAAACCCGTCCCGGCAACTCTGTCGTCAACAATACGCTTTCCGGCCTGGCGATCATATACCTGACAGCAGGGTTTTCCTTCTGTGGCGCGTCCTCTGAACAGCCGCTCAGAGAAGCCATACAGACAACCAGGCATCCCAGGGTAACACCGGTTTTTTTCAGCAAGATTTTCATTTTTATTTTCTCCTGTACTTGCGACTTGAAGTCGTACAGGCACATTGAATCATTGCACCGAAACGCCAACAATGATGAAGACAGGAACCATCATCCCAAATATGGGAGAAAAAAATGATCAAAAAGCGGTATAAGGGAGAGAAAGAATATTGTATGAAACATTGGCATAAACTGCGCAGCGCATATAGACAATGGCGACTCAGCAATTCAGCATACTTATATCTTCTGATTTTTGAATAACAGGGAAAGCATCCCGCCTGCCTGTTATGTTTCACTCCAAAATTGAGAAAACCCATCCCAAAAATGGCATATTGAAATTTTGATATATTACTTTTCCATATCAGCCTTAATGTCCAACTCAATCTGGTTCATAAACGCCACCAGATGATCAATGAACAGGCGAACGCGTCGGGGTGTTTCATGATTGGGCATCACAATATTGACTTCGGTTTCTGTCATTTTCCAGTCAGGAAGCAGCCTGACCAGACTGCCTGCCCTTTCATACCGATAGGCCAGGGATTGAGGCATATTGATAACACCATGTCCGGCAATCGCAAAATCCAGGGCAATTGAAATGCTGTTCAGAATGAGCTTTGGCTTGATATTTAATATTCTTTTTGCATTACCCTGTTCAAAAGTCCATTCATTTCCCGGAGGGGAAGACACAATGCAGGGAAACCGGAACAAATCCTCGGGTGTTTCAGGATGCGCATGAATCTCCAGCAGTTTGGGAGAGACATACAGGGCATGTTCCAGATTACCAATTTTCCGTACCCTGAGAGATGAGTCCGGCAGCTTCCCCAGCCTGAACTCCAGGTCAAAAGGTTCACTGATCAGATCAGACCACCGGTCAACAAGCCGGATCTGCAACTGGATCTTTGGCCATGAGGCAGCAAACGTATCCAGGCAGGGAAACAGCAGGTAATAGCTGTCAAGATGTGCTGAAAAGCGCACCAGACCTGCCGGTTCATGCATATCCTGAACCAGCGAATCACAGGCATTCAGCGCATTGCTGACAATGTACTCGCAATGCTCGAAAAAAACGCGACCATGTTCCGTCAGTTCAACATTACGGGAATTACGCAAAAGAAGCGGCACACCCAGTTTTTTTTCCATGGCACCGACTCTTCTGGATACCGTTGAAAGGGGAATATCCAGAATGTCTGCTGCTGCAGTAAAACTTTTCTGCCGTGCCACTTCAACAAATAACGGCATATCGTTCAGTATCTCTATCATAAGCCTGCCTACAAGTCGTTTCGCTTGGTTATATTAACGGGAAATCCAGCGACGAAACAATACGGCTCGCCATATCCGCATTGATCCGCCACCATACATGCCCCGGACAAAACAAAATTGTCGCCAGATCAAAGGTGCTGATACAGGAATTTTTTCACTTCATCCCTGTTCTCCCTGCTGCCCGCACCTGTGAGAAATATCGGCTTGTGTTGCCTCAATTTCCTGAAATCGTAAGTATTGAGCTGTGTATACTGCCTGCTCACCCATTCAACAGGGTAATCATCCAGCCGGTATTTGAAAATAAAGATGCCTGAATCCGGCAAAAGGATAGAAAATGTTCCTGGGGGAGGCGTTACCTCATCCCCCAGATAACACAGGATATGATCCAGTTTCAAAAGATTGTTGTGCAAACGATCGTTATCATCCTGGTATGTATCCAAAACGGTTTCGACTTCATACATATTGTTGACATACAGAATCATGGCATCCTCCCGAGAAGATATGTTGCGGGTTTTACAGGGCCAACCTGCTCAGATACGGCTGAAAAGCCCTTCTGAACCCCATTTCCGCACTAATTGGCCGCGCTCATTTACTCTGAGATCATGAATGCCATATCATCGAGCCGTGATGTATAAGGACGGGAAACACGCTTGCCATGCAACCGCCTTACCACCTGTTCCAGCAGGTTCTTTTCATTGTCCGTAAATGCGCTTTCTTTCTGCAAAAGGAAAGAAAGTCTTTCCTCTCCGGGGGCAAAAAGCCTAACGCAACGATCGGTTTCATGCACAACCGGCGAATCTTTTCGCGACATATCTGTCAGTGGACCGGCCAGGGTGACTCTTTCAATCAATGGGCTGATGCACAAACTGACCGCTTCACGGAAAATGGACACATTTTCATATCTTGTCTGGTATGATTTCATGTTGCCTCCCTCTTTAATGTTTATTTCCATAACGCAACATATGCGCTGTGATTACACATTAAGGGAATGAATTAACGGTAACAATGACGGGAGCAGGAAGTATCATCCCATTGATGAGAGATTTGACCATTCAATGTTGAGGCGGCATCGCTCTCCATTATTACTTCATATTGCCGTCATTCCGGAAGTGGCGACTGGAAGAAAAATTCCTTACGCTTTTTCGTCACCTCCATAACGTCCAATCCGGCCTCTACCGGTATCGCAATCCGCCAATAAAAAGTACAATTTTCTTTTGCCGGAAAAAATTGCATTTTTATTACGGCCCGACCTGTTTTTCAATCCACTTTTCGTATTCGCGAAAACCCACCACAGGAAAGGAATCGTTATGCGACGTATTCTGAGTCTGCTTCTCTGCACACTTTTGGTTGTCCCCTTTACGCTGCCAGCCAGCGCAAAGGCTCCGGTTCCCGCGATAAAATCCCAGCCCGGCTTTGCTACCCTGACAAAAGCCGTCGACCAGACTATCGATAAAAACATCAAGGAAGGCCGGATTGCCGGAACCGTTGTCCTGGTTTCGTATGATGGCCAACTGGTCTACCATCGTGCTGCCGGTTTTGCCGATCCGGAAAAGAAAATGCCCATGAAAGAGGATTCCCTTTTCAGGCTGGCATCTGTCAGCAAGGCCTTTACCAGCATGGCTGCCGGCGCACTGCTGGAAAAGGGCAAACTGAAGCTGGATGATCCTGTCTCAAAATGGCTGCCGGACTTCAAACCCAAAACCGCTGACGGCAAACAGCCGGTAGTAACGGTCAGGCACCTGATGACCCATACAGCGGGGCTTGATTATGGCTTCTTCCAGCCGAAAGACGGGCCTTATCGCAAAGCGGGTGTATCTGACGGCCTTGAGCGCTCGGATATTGCACTGGATGAAAATATCCGTCGCATTGCGTCCGCCCCTCTGCTGTTTGAACCAGGCTCCGCATGGCACTATTCACTGGCGATCGATGTGCTGGGCGGTGTAGTCGCCAAAGCAAATGGCACTTCATTCCCTCAGGCGATGGCTGATCTCGTTACCATACCGCTCGGTATGAAAGACACGGTATTTTATGTTCAGGAAAAAGACAGGGCCAGAATGACCGCACCGTACTATCTGGACAGAGAAGGCAAACTTGCCCGCATGAATGACCGTGATGCTGATGTTCCTATGGGAGAAGGCTCCATTCATTTTTCACCCGACCGCCCCTATGACACCAAATCATGGCCTTCCGGTGGCGCCGGCCTGACCGGGACCGCACCTGACCTGATAATCCTTCTGGAAACCATCCGCAAAGGCGGAGCACCGATCATCAGTGATGGTCTCATGAAACAGATGAGCGCCAACCAGACCGGCAAACTGACCGTCATGCCGGGTACGGCTTACGGTCTGGGCTGGGCCGTTCTGACTGATCCGGATGCGGCAAAAAGCCCACAATCTGCGGGCACCCTCTTCTGGTCAGGTGTATATGGCCACAACTGGTTTACTGACCCGGCGAAAAAACTGTCTGTGGTCATCCTGACCACAACGACGCTTGACAGCCTCGAATCCCGCGGCCTGGCCACTGATGTGCGTGATGCCATCTATACCAGCCTGCCCAAATAATAGATAAATAACAACCAGCTGGTTTGCTGGAGAAAGGAAAAAATGCAAGCAACCGCAAAATATGCACCGCTGAAAGACGCTGTGGATGAGGCAATTGAAATCTGCCTGACTGACGAACTGACACCGGGAACGGTCGTTGTGATCGCCCATGAAGGGCAGATCGTCTATCACCGTGCGGAAGGTCTGTCCAATCCCGGCAAAGGCATTCCCATGCAGGAAAATTCCCTGTTCCGACTGGCTTCCATCACCAAGGCCTTCACGAGCCTGGCTGCTGCTGCACTTATTGAGCAGGGCAAAATGCAGATGGATGACCCGGTGACAAAATGGCTGCCTGATTTCAAGCCAAAAACCGCTGATGGCAAAACGCCTGTCATTACCATTCGCCAGCTCCTGTCGCATACTGCCGGACTGGATTATCGCTGGGCACAGCCTGAAAATGGTCCCTACGAACAGGCGGATATTTCTGACGGACTGGATATTTCCGGCATCACCCTGGAAGAAAATATCAGGCGCCTGGGCACCGTCACGCTGAATTATGAGCCGGGTACCTCATGGCTGTATTCTCTTTCACCGGAAGTGATGGGCGCTGTGATTGCGAAAGCACATGGCTCCACGTTCCAGAAAGCGATGAAAGAACTGCTTACCGATCCACTGGGCATGACGGATACCATGTTTAACGCCGAAGAAAAAGACCGTGGCCGGATGACAGTGCCTTACTTCATGGATAACGGCACCTTAAAACGCATGGAAGCCGACCAGCTTGTCCTTAATGAAGATGGCTGGCGTTTTCTGTTTTCGCCGGAAAGAGCATTTGATCCGAATGAATACCCGTCCGGCGGTGTTGGCCTGATCGGCACAGGTATTGATCTGCTTCGTCTGGTTGAAGCCATCAGGACCAATACCTGCCCCACGATCAGCGAAAGCCTGATGAAAGAAATGTCCACCAACCTTTTCCCGAACGGGGTACCCAAAGACCCGAGCATGGGTTTTTGCCTGGGATGGGGGGTACTTCTGGACCCGGCACTGGCCGCGACACCACAGTCACCCGGCACCCTTTTATGGGGTGGTGTTTATGGTCACCGCTGGTTTGCTGATCCGGCCAGAAAACTTTCTGTGGTCATTATGACAACGACTGCTGTTACCGTGCATAACGAGCCTGTCTCGACAACTATCCGTAACGCAATCTACGCCAATCTGCCCGCATAAAACAAAAACCACAGAAAAAGCCTCCCTGTTTCAGGGAGGCTTTTTCATGTATTTCGCCTTGTGGTTTACTGATATTTGTTAACAAAAAGAAAAGAGTCATATCAGAACCATAAAGAATTCGTCAAACATGCCGATGATATAGTTATCAGGAGATACAGTCTGTCAACAACATAAAAAAAGATTTTCCTCTTTCCTTACAGACAGATGGCCCCGGGAATGAGAAAGGAGTAAAAAATGCAAACCGTAAGTGCAACTACACCAACTGTCCTGCGTTCGATTACTGGCTCCGTTCCCGAAATCATGCCAACCGCAGCATCGG
>JAAZED010000290.1 GCA_012512465.1 Oxalobacter sp.
GTTTCAAATAAAAACAGGTCCCGCCGGAAAAACCATCCTTAAGCAGAAAGTAGGCTGCTTCCCGGTTGCTGACTCCCGTTATTTTTTCCGGTGGTGACACGAACCTGATGTTCTTTCTGGTCGTTCACAAGCGGGATGGCGGCGGTTTGCTGTTGGACATCATCAAGATAAACCGCTGTTTCAGAATAAGTATCAGACTGCTCAATGACAATCCGGTAGGTACTCTCGATATGGCGGTATGTGACATTGATCCTGTTCCATTCCGGTGGAAGACAGGGATCGAAACACAATCTGCCATTTTCCAGCGTTATGCCGATGAGTGACTCCAGTATGAGGCGATACATCCAGCCGGATGAACCGGTATACCATGTCCAGCCGCCTCTGCCGGTGTGAGGTGAGACCGCGTAGACATCAGCTGCGATGACATAGGGCTCCACCTTGTAAATATCGGCTTCTTCCTGGTTCGTGCTGTGGTTTACCGGGTTTATCAGGGTGAAAAGCTCATACGCCAGCCGGTTGTCATGCAGCCTGGCAAATGCCATGGTTGCCCAGATGGCTGCATGGGTATACTGCCCGCCGTTTTCCCTTACGCCCGGCACATATCCCTTGATATAGCCCGGATTCAGGTCAGACTTGTCAAACGGCGGATCAAGCAGCTGGATCAGCTTTTTGTCGCGCCTAACGAGCCGGGTATTTAAGGAATCCATTGCCTGTTTTGCCCGCTTTTCATCGCCGGCCCCAGACAGAACCGACCAGCTCTGCGAGATGGAGTCGATTTTGCATTCGGCGTTTTGGGCAGAGCCTAAAGGGGTGCCATCGTCAAAATATGCCCGCCGGTGCCACTCACCATCCCAGCCATTATCATTCAGGCGTTTTTTGAGGCTTTCGGCTTCCTGCACACATTTTTCGGCAAAATTGCTGTCACCGTGGCTGCCGGCAAGCGCCGCAAAGTCGAGCAGAATACTGTAGAGGAAAAAACCAAGCCAGATGCTTTCGCCTTTGCCGTGTTCTCCGATTTTATCCATGCCATCATTCCAGTCACAGGAACCGATCAGCGGCAGCCCATGTTTCCCGAAGCGCAGGCCATGATTGATGGCACGGACACAATGTTCATAAATCGTGCCGGTTTGCGAGGAGCGGGTCGGCATGTCGTAATAGGAATCCTGCCCCTGGGGTACGGGAGGTCCTTCAAGGAAAGCGGTGACTTCGTCAAGAATCGCCCTGTCGCCGGTTGACCTGATATATCGGCATACCGAAAGCGGAAGCCACAGGTAATCGTCCGAACAGTGTGTCCTTACGCCTCTGTCAGAAGGCGGATGCCACCAGTGCTGCACATCCCCTTCGATAAACTGGTGTTGTGAATGCAGAAGAATCTGGTCCCGAAGCAGTTGCGGCTCGGTGTGGATGGTTGCCATGGCATCCTGCAACTGATCCCGGAAGCCGAAAGCCCCGCCGGACTGATAAAACCCGCTTCTGGCCCAGAGGCGACAGGCAATTGTCTGGTACATGAGCCAGCCATTGGCAAGCATATCCAGCGCCTTGTCAGGTGTTTCCACTTGTACCGCACCGAGCACGCGTTCCCAGTGCTTGGTTACCTGCATCAGGATGGCATCAGCCGCATTGTTGCCGCTGAAACGCTGAACCAGTTCGCTGGCATCGGCACTGCGCCTTCCTGCTGTTCCCAGCATGAACTGGATATTCCGTTCTTGCCCGTTTTCCAGCGTGAACGGAACGTGAATGGCGCCGCAGGGGTCGTAACCTGCTCCGACGCGATTGGACAGGTGTGCCCGTGTCATGGCAACAGGATTGGCCAGGGTTCTGTTGCGGCCGATGAATTCAGCGCGGTTGCCGGTAATGGTCCGGCTTGGGCTGGTTGTTGCGAAAAAAGCAATCCGGTCGGCAAATTCCGTGTTGTAGGCATTTCTGGCAAAAATGGCGCCTGTTTTCGGATCAGCTTCGGTGATGACATGCATCTGGTTTTTTTCACGCAACCCGCCCATCACCCATTCCACATAGCCTGTTGCCGAAAGGTGCCGGGTGAATCCGGATTCATTTTTCACTTTCAGGACGGCATGCTTGATATTGGCATTCAGTGCCACGTAAACCCAGAGTTCAGAATGAATACCATCTTCCGCATGCTCGAATACACTGTATCCGAAACCATGACGGCATCGGTATTCTCCGTTTCCCGAGGCCGGAAGTGGGGTCGGAGACCAGTAATGCCCGGTTTCCTCATCACGCAGATAGAATACTTCTCCGCCGGTATCGCTGACCGGATCATTGCTCCAGGGGGTCAGCCGGAATTCATGCGCGTTATCCTGCCAGGTGTAGGATTGTCCGTTTTCCGATATGACACAGCCGAAATGCGGATTGGCAAGGATGTTGACCCACGGAGCCGGTGTCTGCTTTTCCCTCGAGACAATCATGACATACTCTTTGCCGTCAGGCGTAAATCCACCTATCCCGTTAGAGAGCAGGAGATTGTCATTGCGCATCCGGTTGAAGCTTTTTGGCGTAAAGTTCCTGGTTGGCGCCAGCGGGATAAATTTTCGTCGCTCGGGCCGCTCAGCTGTCTGTATCTGCATCGCCAGCGGGCCATCAGTATCAGAGATAATGAGCCGTGCAACAGATGAGATGAGTATCCGGTCCTCTGCAGATATATGCTCGGCCTGTCTCAGGAAAATACCGCCAGGGCGGTTCATCTCGTTGGCCGGATGGATGGCCGCGATCATGCCCATGATCTGTTCCTGAAGCATTTGACGGTATCCGGCGTTGTCTTCATTCCAGATAATCAGGTCCACCTGCAGCCCCTTCCGATACCAGTAGGCATGAGCCTGAAGCATTTGCCGCACGATATCCAGATTTTCCTGATCACGTATCTGGAGCAGCACGATAGGCAGATCGCCGGAAATGGCATAGCCCCAGAGCCCCTGCTGTCCCCGGTTGTTCTTTATGAGAATGCCGCTTTCTGCCCTGAGCGAGCGATTTGCATACAGGATGGCGCCGGCCAGCCTGGCGTAGAGCTGGGCATCGGATTCATCCGCATTCAACTGGTGCAAAAGCACCTGGCTATGTGTCCAGGCCAGTTCCAGTGCCCGGTCCGACAAATTCATATCGTCATATTTTTCGATCATCCGCATGCAGTTTTCACGGTCATCCGCTATCCCGCAGACATAATCGATTGTTACTGATTCACAGAA
>JAAZED010000291.1 GCA_012512465.1 Oxalobacter sp.
CATTTAATGGCATAAATCACCCCAAAAGAAGCAATAATAAAAACAAATGATAGAATTTTACCGGAATTGGCAGCAATTACCAGAATTTAACGAAAATTCGGATAATTCTCTTGGCGCAAATCACGGGATGGATAATTTTTTATTGTAATGCCTAAATGAAAATGCTTCAGGCGAGCTCAGGATTGCAGCAAATCCGTGAGTTGAGGTACCAGTTCATGCAGATCACCAACCAGGCCATAATCTGCCACAAGAAAGATTGGCGCATCAGGATCCTGGTTAATGGCAACAATGGTTTTGGCATCCTTGATACCGGCAACATGCTGTATGGCACCGGAAATGCCAATGGCAAAATAGAGTTCCGGGGCAACGATCTTGCCGGTTTGCCCGATCTGAAGATCGTTTTTGACATACCCCGCGTCAACAGCAGCACGGGAAGCACCGATAGCAGCACCAAGCTGATCGGCCAATACTTCCAGCAAGCGGAAATTGTCAACCGAACCAACACCCTGCCCGCCTGCCACAATAACGCTGGCATCAGCCAGGTCAGGCCGCCCGGTTTTATCCACATCACGGGACACATAAACGGCTTTGCCGGTATCCGGTACAGGCGGGATATTTTCTATGATAGCGCCACCGTCCCGGGTTTCTGCAGCAAACGCTGTCGGGCGCACTGTCAACACCTTGACCGGATCGGCTGACTTGACTGTCGCAATGGCGTTTCCGGCATAAACCGGACGGGAAAATGTATCGTTTGACAGCACCCGAATGACTTCTGATATCAGCTCCACATCCAGCCTGGCAGCGACTCTGGGCATCACGCCTTTTCCGAAGGTGGTTGCCGGGGCGAAGATATGGGTATAAGACGACGCAACAGAAAGCACCTGCTCTGCCGCATTTTCTGCCAGGCCATACTGAAGTGACGGGGCGTCCGCATGCAAAACCCGGATAACGCCGCTGATTTGTGCCGCAGATTTTGCCACTGCCTCGCACTGATATCCCATCACCAGAATATCAACCGGACTGCCGCACTGGAGCGCTGCGGTGACAGTACAGGCCGTACTGATTTTCAGTTCGCTGTTATCGTGTTCTGCAATGACAAGTATGGACATAATTTTTCACCCCGTCAGAGGACTTTTGCTTCGTTTTTCAGTTTGTCGACCAGTGTTTCCACATCAGGCAGCATCTGCACACCGGAGCGTGCAGCAGGCTCGTCCACCTGTATAACCTCAAGCCTGGGCACGATGGATACCCCCAACTCCTCGGGGGTGACCATTTCAACCGGCTGCTTACGTGCTCTTGCCACATTGGGCAGCGTGACATAGCGGGGCGCATTCAGGCGAAGATCTGCCGTGATAACAGCCGGCAAACCCAGGGACAGTGTTTCGGTTCCATCATCGATTTCCCGGATGACACTGACACCCTCCTCCTGCACCTCAATACCTGAAGCAAAAATGCCCTGTGGCCAGTCTAAAAGTGCTGCCAGCATCTGCCCTGTCTGCGCCGCATCATCATCGGTTGACTGCTTGCCGAGCATGACCAGTTGCGGCGCTTCTCTTTCTGCCAGCGCCTTGAGCAGTTTGGCAATACCCAGCGGCTGGAGCTGGTCATCCGTGCGAATCAGGATGGCACGGTCTGCCCCCATCGCCACTGCGGTACGCAATGTATCCTGCACTTTTTCCACACCGCACGAAACCACAATGACCTCGGATGCTGTACCCGCTTCCCTTAAGCGAACCGCTTCCTCGACAGCAATTTCGTCAAACGGATTCATCGACATTTTGACGTTTTCGGTTTCAATGCCGCTTTTATCCGGTTTCACCCGGATTCTGGCATTGAAATCCACAACCCGTTTGATACACACGATGATTTTCATTCATTCTCTCCGGCCAGTCCTTTTACCTTTCAGCAGATATGGCAGCGTCATGGCATGTAGGAACCGCTGATTAATGTGTTTTGCGAGATGAAGCGCAGGGCGCACCGAGCGCAGCAATTCGTTCACAAGGCACATTAATCAGCGGTTCCTTTATTTTCTTTTCAGGTAAATAGTGTATTCCCCGTCAGCCTCTGTCTGATCCAGCAGGGTATTTCCCGTTTGCCGGGAAAAAAAGCGGA
>JAAZED010000028.1 GCA_012512465.1 Oxalobacter sp.
ACACAGGACAGTCGGCGGCACAGGCGCTGGACATTGTCATCCCGGCAGTTCATGCGGTACATGTTGGCACTCGGCCCGCCCAGGTCAGAAATAATGCCCGTGAATCCTTCTGTGTGGTCCCGTATTTCCTCGATTTCCCGCAGGATGGATGGCTCGGAACGGCTCTGGATAACCCGGCCTTCATGCTCGGTAATGGAACAGAACGTACAGCCGCCAAAACAGCCCCGCATGATGTTGACCGAAAAACGGATCATTTCCCAGGCCGGAATACGCAGCCCGTCATAGGACGGGTGGGGCGCACGCGCAAAGGGCAGGCCATAAACCCCATCCATTTCCTCCATCGACAGCGGTAAAGGCGGCGGATTCAACCACACGTCGCGGTCTGCATGCGCCTGCACCAGCGCACGGGCATTACCCGGATTGGACTCCAGATGCATGACGCGCGAGGCATGGGCATACAGCACGGGATCATCCTTTACCGCTTCAAATGCCGGCAGACGAACCGTCGTTTGGGCATTCTGTTTCAGCCGCGCCGCAATTTTATCTGCACGATTCGGCAGGTTGATGACTTTTTCTCCTGCCGGTTTTTCCTCGTCAGCACCGCAGGGAGCGCTGTCCTGGTCACTCACGTAAGGGTTTTTGTGCTGCTCGATTTTGCCTGGTGTATCGATCCGGGTAGAATCCACTTCCAGCCAGTCATCCGCCGGTTTCCAGCCACGGGGCACCATAAAGGCGGTTCCCCTCAGATCACGGATGTCCTCGACTTTCTCGCCCGCCGCCAGGCGGTGTGTCAGCTCTGCCAGTGCCCGCTCGGCATTGCCGTAAAGCAGGATGTCGGCTTTGGAGTCCGGCAGGACGGACCGTCGGACCGTGTCAGACCAGTAATCATAATGCGCCACCCGGCGCAAACTGGCTTCGATGGAACCGATAACGATAGTCGTGCCCGGATAGGCCTCCCTGGTACGCTGGGAATAAACCAGTACAGCACGATCAGGCCGCCTGCCTGCCATGCCTCCCGGGGTATAGGCATCATCAGAGCGGATTTTTCGCTCGGCCGTATACCGGTTGACCATGGAATCCATATTACCGGCCGTGATGCCAAAATAGAGCCTTGGCCGGCCGAGTGCACGAAATGCCTCGGCAGAACGCCAGTCCGGCTGGCTGATAATACCGACGCGAAAGCCCTGGGCTTCCAGGAAACGGCCGATGATCGCCATGCCGAAGCTGGGATGATCGACATAGGCGTCGCCTGTAACGAGGATGACATCACAGGCATCCCAGCCGAGCGCATCCATTTCCTCTCTTGTCATCGGAAGAAATGGCGCTTTTGCCGCCCGCCGGACCTGGCGGGGAACATAAGAAAAAATATGCTGTGGCTGGTTCATCAGGATGATTGTATCGGATCACGTGCCCCGAAGTCGAAACGAGGGGCCATCGTTGTCACTGAAGCGGAAAAAATTCAGGCAGGCTCGGGATAGGAAACTTCCAGGATCACCAGATCTTCTGTCCCTGCGGGGGTAACCAGTGTGACGGTATCGCCTTCCCGTGCCTTTGTCAGGGTACGGGCAACGGGTGAAATCCAGCTGATCATTCCCTGCAGGGGATCAATCTCGTCTACCCCGACAATCGTCACGGTATTTTCCTCCCCGTTTTCCCGCTCGTAGGTGACGGTCGCACCAAAGAAAATCTGGTCATTGCCATGATGGATGCTTGGGTCAAATTCCTCTGCTGATTCAATCCGTTTGATCAGGAACCGGATACGGCGGTCAATTTCCCGCAGGCGGCGTTTTCCGTAGATGTAATCCCCGTTTTCTGAACGGTCGCCATTGGATGCCGCCCACGAGACGACTTTCACCACTTCAGGGCGTTCATCATCAATCAGGAGAAGTAATTCATCCTTTAATGCTTTCAGGCCTGCAGGCGTAATGTAATTTTTGAAGCCAGCCGGCAACGAAGGAAGCTCTGGCCCTTCATCATCATCCGCATCCGTTTCCCTGACAAAAGCTTTGCTCATCGCCTCATGTTCCCTGCGTCACCATCACTTTCTAAAAAGAAAGCGCCTGGTGGAAGTCATCCAGAATATCCTGCGTGTCTTCTATACCAACCGAGACGCGGACAAGCGAGCTGGCAATGCCCTGCTCCTTTTTCGCCGCATCGCTCATATCATAATAAATCGTATGTGCCACCGGGTTGACCAGTGTCCGGGTATCTCCCAGATTGCTGGCGAAAATTCCGATTTTCAGGCGATCCAGACAGGCTAACAGGTCCACTTTTTCATCAATCTCAAAACTCAGCATGCCGCCAAATCCGCTAAACAGTCTCGAGGCGAGGTCATGCTGGGGATGGGATGACAATCCGGGATAGTAAACCGCTGTCACCGCCTTTTCTGTTTCCAGCATTTTTGCCAGCGCCAGTGCATTGGCACAACTCCGTTCCATGCGCAATGCCA
>JAAZED010000292.1 GCA_012512465.1 Oxalobacter sp.
AAGCATTCTGGATGCGGGGGGGGTTCCCGCCTCTTTTTAACGAAATTCCTGGTCGCGGGAATTTCACTCACGAAAGGGCATTACGCCCTGAATTTTTTGGAGTTAATCATGAAAGTTGTTGCATTTCCCAGGGCAGAACAGGGTACCGGAGCGAGCCGCCGCCTGCGTACTGCCGGCATGACCCCAGGTATTATCTATGGAGGCACCAGTGAGCCGATGGCAATCAAGCTGGATCATAACGCGCTTTACCATGCTCTCAGAAGAGAAGCCTTTCACTCTTCCATCCTGGATATGGAAATCGAAGGCAAAATCGAAAAAGTGCTGCTGCGTGATTACCAGATGCATGCGTACAAACAGATCGTCATGCATATTGATTTCCAGCGCGTCAGTGCTGACCAGCCGATTCACGTCAAGGTACCGCTGCACTTCCTGAATGAAGAGACGGCTGTTGCCGTCAAGCAATCCAATGGTATCATCCATCGCGCGGTTTCCGAGCTGGACATCACCTGTTTGCCAGGTGATCTGCCGAACTTCATCGAAGTTGACTTGGCGAATCTGGATATTGGCCAGACCATTCACCTGTCTGACGTGAAACTGCCAAAAGGCGTTTCTGCCACCAGCAGTGACGCCGACATGACCATTGCAACAGCCAGCGTCCCAAGCGCTGCACCTGCTGACGATACTGACGCCACATCATCAGAAGAACCGAAAGCTGGCGAATAAGCCACACGGCTTCAGCAATAAAAAACCCGCCGGTTGGCGGGTTTTTTATTGTCCAGAAAAAATCAGCGTGCCGTATGCAAATCCTTCATCGCCACATCGAATCTGCCTTCGCAAACCAGCGGAATCACTTCAAGACCCCGTTCAATTGATTCATTGATCAGATTCTGTTCCTCCTTACCCGGACGCTGCAAAACATAATCAATAACCGCCATCTTCGGATTGCTTGTTCGGGGATGACCAATACCGAGCCTCAAGCGCCAGAAGTCCTGGGAACCCATGGCAGAAACAATATCATTGAGTCCGCGATGCCCACCGGTAGAGCCGCCTTTTTTCAGGCGGGCAACACCTGGCGCAATATCCAGCTCATCATGCACCACCAGGATTTCCTCTACCGGTATCCGGTAAAATCGCGCCAGCGCGCCAACCGCCCGGCCGGACAGATTCATGAAAGTCTGGGGCGCCACCAGCCAGATATCCTGACCGGCAATCGGCACACGAGCCGCCAGTGACTGAAAGCGGGATTCTTTTTTCAAAACCGGCGCATTCATCCGGTGAGCCAGGTTATCAATAAACCAGAATCCGGCATTATGGCGGGTCTGCTCATATTCAGGACCGGGATTGCCCAGGCCGACAATAAGACGAATAGACATGAATCAACTCGGGAAAAATCAGAAAAGGCGTGACATCAGTTGAGCAACGTGCCATCCGGCACCGGGTTTTTCCTGGCCTGCACTAAAATCCATGGCTTGATGACTACTGTCCACAGCTCCACATCCTCCTCAAACCACGCCTGAGCCTGCTCGTCGGTTACCTTTTCTATCTGCTTTTGCGCAACAAGCCTTGATATATTTTCCATATCGTCTGCGGCCATCATCACGGCCACACTGACCATATCCAGACCATCACAAATGGCAAGAATATGGCCCGAGGCAAAGTAACGCTGCAGCTCACGCCAAGGCATCTGTGCCGTTTCCATATTCAATTTGGCATGAAGAAATTCCTGCTCCTGAAGAGACATTTTCATGGTTTCGCCTGTCAGTATTCAAAAAGATCACGCATCAGTAATGCGGGGGTTTTTCATGGGTAAATATCGTATTGTTATTGGCTCTTTCAGTCAAACGATGTGCAAGGACCGAAATAGCCGCTTCCAGCTGGTCAATCCGGTTCTGCTGCTGGTAAACGGTCTTGTTCAGCTCATCAATCATATCCTCCTGATGGCTGATCCGCATTTCCAGATCGATAAAACGCTCTTCCATAATCCGACTCTCTTTACCAGGTTAAAACAGGCCGCCACAACAGCCACGTATTGGGTATTGTATCAACGCATTTTACCCATTACGCCACTTTGGGATTCTGCAACAGGGATTTCAGATTGGCCAGCCGCGCCTGGGGCGTCATGGTTTCCGACTCATCAGGCAACGCCTTCCCTTCATCCAGTTTCATTTCCGCAATGAAGCGGGACATGTCGCATATTTCTGTTTCCCGGCCTCTGCGGCGTTTCTTGCACCAGGTGATCTGAAGGCTGCGCTGGGCGCGGGTAATTCCCACATACATCAGCCGGCGCTCTTCCTCAATCCGTCTTGCCAATACATCAGCCGGCGTATCCGGATCGCCCTTGTGCGGCAGGATGCCCTCTTCCACACCAACCAGATA
>JAAZED010000293.1 GCA_012512465.1 Oxalobacter sp.
CTCTACCAATTCGTTTGCGGCCTGATTGGCGAAGGTGGCGGCAACCTGATGGGCTTCTTCCTTGTTGCCCACCCCGCCCGCATCTGATGCCGCGTCTTCAGCTTCGTCGATTGCTGTATCGGCGGCGGTATTTTTTGCTTTGCGGTACAGGGCGTCAATGCGATGGTAGGCGGGCAGCCTGATAAGGGAGGCGAAGCTGGCTTGCGCTTCTTTTACGGTTTTTTTTGGCGGCTTCGATTTCGGGTGTTGTGCACCAGGCCGATGCGATGCCCACAAAGATGAGCGCTGCTGACAGCAGGAAGGAATGGGTGATTTTTTTCAGTTGCGGTGTCATGGTTTTTCCGGCGGGGTTTCGTTTTTGCCGACGTTGACGGTGTCGCCCGGCTTGATCAGGGCATTGGGGTTGAGGATAACACGGTCTGTGGCAGACAGGCCCGAGGCGACTTCGACCACGGTACTGGTATAGCGGCCGGTGACGATGTTTTTCAGCACGGCCCGGTTTTGTTCGTCGAGTACCATGACGGCGGTCTTGCCATCGTGCGTGCGGATGGTGTTGTCGGGAACGGTGAGTGTGGCGGAGTCTTTGGCCGGAGCAATGCGGATTTCACCGGCTATGCCGGCGGGCAGGTGGTGCTCGCGGTTGTCCAGCAGGTATTCCATGCGCATGGTGCCAAGGGTAGGGTCCACTTCGTGCGAGGTGCGGTCGTAGGTGAGAAGAAAGGTTTTGTCAGGCATTTCGGGCAGGGTGAGTGTTGCCTCGCCGGTGGCGTCAATGGCGTAGATCTGGGTCTGCGGCACATCGACGATGATGCGCAGGGTGTCATCGCGCACGATCCGGAAAAGCGCAGTGGTGTCCGAGCTACTGATCCTGTCACCCTTGTCAATGTTACGCACGGTGATACGTCCGTCAAAGGGGGCGGTGATGCGGGTGTAGGCATATTCGTTTTCCAGCTGCTCCCGTTTTGCCCGTAGTGTGGCCAGGGTGGCAATGGCGACCTGGTTTTCGGCGTCACGCTCATCGTATTCGGTCTTCGAGACAGCGCCGATGTCGATAAGGGCTTCGGCGCGCGCAAGCATTTTTTTGGCGAGATTGACGACGGCTTTCTGGCGGTTGATGTCTGCCTTGACCTGCTTGATGCCTTCTTCCAGTTCGGGGGATGACAGGCGCGCCAGGAGCTGTCCCGCTTTGACATCGTCGCCGATGTCAACCAGGCGTTCTTCGACAAAGCCATTGGCGCGGGCGAAGACGGATGCCTGTTCGATAGGTTCGACGCGGATGTTGTAGATGAGTGGGGCGGTACGCGCCAGTGAGGCCGGGTGGATGATGGTGACCCGCTGGATGGAGCGCGTGGCTTCGGGTGGCACGGCAGCCTGGATGCGGCCTTCGCCATAAAAGACATACCAGAGGGTGCCGGCGCCGAGCAGGAGGCCGGCTACAAGGGCCAGGATGCCGGTTTTTCGTCTGTTACTCATGGTTGGGGTGTCTCCAGTCTGTTGTCAGGGGCCGGGCGGCGTACGTGGCGCATGACGATGCCAAAGAGGGTGGGTACCAGTATAAGCGATGCACAGGTGCCCAACAGCAGGCCGCCGATCACGGCGCGGGCCAGCGGGGCATTTTGCTCACCCCCCTGTCCGGCAGCCAGCGCCATGGGAACGACGCCGACGATCATGGTGATGGCTGTCATGAGCACCGGGCGTAATCGGGTGGTTGCTGCGCTTCTTGCCGCTTCGATGGCATCCATGCCGGCGAGCCACTGATCGCGGGCAAAGGTGGTAACCAGTACGCTGTTGGCGGTGGATACGCCCATGACCATGATAAAGCCCATGAGTGCCGGAACGGAAAGGGTGGTGCCGGTAAGCGCCAGGGCAAAGGCCGCGCCGGAAAGCGCGATGGGCGCGCCTGCCAGGGCAATGACGGGCAGGACCCACGAGGCGAAATTAAAGAGCATGATGATGTAGATGAAAAAGAGTGCCAGAGCAAAGCCGAAGAAAAGATCGCCGTAGGCGTGCATCATGGAGTCGGCCTGTCCGAGGATACGCATGCTGTTGCCGGGCTTCAAGCGCGGCTTGAGTTCGGCAATGCCTTTTTCAGCTGCTTTGTAGACAGTGCCGATATCGGTGTCTTCCGTGTTGACAAGTACATTGATCATGGGCATGAGCGTTACGCGCCCGACAGAGGCGGAGACAAGGCGCGGGGTAACCGAGGCAATGGATGCCAGCGGCACGGTGCCGGTGTCGGAACGCTCTGCCGGCACCCTGAGATTGGTCAGGATGTCGATGGTGTCCATGCGCTGCACGGGGGCCTGTACCTGCACGGTGTAGGAAAAGCCGCTGACAGGGTCAACCCAGAAGTTTTCGTTGACGGAGCCGGCTGAACCCAGCGCGGCCAGGAGGACAGACTGGGCTTCGCTCATGTTGACCCCCAACTGGATAGCGCGGGCACGGTCAATGGCGACATAGTATTCGGGCTGGTTGAATACCTGCTGGATGCCGATATCCACGGCGCCTTTGACATCTTTCAGTTTGTTGACGAGCTCGACAGCCAGGAGTCGGTTGCCCGCGGTATCGCGCCCGGCAATGCGGATATCCAGTGCAGTGGGTGTCGCTCCGGCCAGTGTGAGGTTGGTGGTGTCGGCGGGTTGTGAAAACATGACAACGTCAGGGTATTTTTCCTGGAGCATGGCGCGGATGGCCTTTTCATACCCGGCGCTGGGGTGGTGGTTTTTTGCGAGCTGTATCTGGAGTTCGCCATCGTAGCTGCCTACGGCATAGCTGTCGACCCAGCCGAGATTGGCCGCTTCAGGCACGCCGATGTTTTCGACGATAGTGTCAATCTCGTTTTCGGGAATGATGTTGCGAATGTCACCCTGGATATTGGCGTAGATGTCGCTGGTGTTTTCAATGCGGGTGCCGGGTGCTACGCGGATGTAAAAGCGCATGAGCCCGGCATCGGTTTTGGGAAAGAAATCGCGCCCGAGTGTCATGAGGGTAAAGGCGCCCCCGGCGATGACGATGAGCATGCCGATAACAGCAATGAACCATGCGCGCTGGATAACGCCAAGCAGCCTGCCGACAAGGGCCTGAATACCATCCAGCCCGTGTTCGATGTGGTGGTGGATGCGTGCCAGGCGCCCGTGTGCGGTTTTTTCACTGCTGGCCGGTTTCATGAGCAGCATGGCCAGTACCGGCACGACAGTGCGCGAAAGCAGGTACGACATGGCCAGCGAGGCAATGACGACGATGGCCATCGGGCGGAAGATAAAGCCGGCCACGCCACTCAACAGGAAGATGGGTGAAAAGACGAGGCAGGTGGAAAGTGTGGAAATGAGTTCGGGGAAGGCGACCTGGCGCGCGCTTTCCAGCGCGGCTTCGCGCGGTTCCAGTCCCAGCCCGATATTGCGGGTGATGTTTTCGATTTCGACAAGCGCATTGTCAACGAGGATACCAATGGCCAGTGCCAGTCCGCCCAGGCTGATGAGATTCAGGGTGTGGCCGGTGATGCGGAGCATGACGAGCGCGGCCAAAAGCGACAGCGGGATCGAGGTGAGGACGATCAGGGTGGCGCGCCAGGAGCCGAGGAAAAACATGACGACAAGGGCGACGAGTGAGGCGACGATGAAAATCTCGCTTTCAATGTGGGTCATGGCGCCGCTGACGAAAACAGACTGGTCAAAGATGGGGGTGATGGTCATGCCTTCGGGGGCTGCCTGCCGGATTTCCGGCAGGCGTTCCTGCAATTGTTTGATGATGCTGATGGTGGAGGCATTGCCGATACGGATCAGCGAAACGATAACGGCGTTTTCACCATTGACGCGTGCCACGTTGGTCTTCATGGGTACACCGTCACGCACATCGGCCACATCCCGCAAGAGGACGGTGCGCCCGTCTTTTGCGCGTACCGGCATCATCCCGAAAGCCTCGACGGAATCGGGGCTGGTATTCAAGGTGATCTGGAGGTCTTTTTCATTTTCGCGGAGTGACCCTGAGGGCAGGGTGGTGTTCTGGCTGTCGACGGCTTCGGTGACTTCGGCGGCAGTGATGCCGTGCACATGGGCGGCATCGGGCTTCAGATCGACCATGATCTGGCGGTTGACCGCACCGTAGGGAAGCGTCAGCAGCACGCCGGGGATGCTTTGCACCATGCTGCGAAGCTGCATGCGGGCGAAATCGGCAAGCTTTGAGTCGGGCAGGGTGTTTGAGGAAAGCACCAGCTGCATGATGGGGGTGCGCGACTGGTTGTACTGCAAAATATTGGGTGGCGTGATCCCGCGCGGCATGCGCTTCATGATGGTCTGGGTGATTGCCGTGATCTGCGCGAGCGACTTGGGAATATCGACATCGGGCTGGAAGGCCACCCGGATAACGGAAATGCCGCTTAGGGTCTGGGAGGTGACTTCCTGGACGTTGTCCACGTTGTTGATGACGGCGATCTCGCTCCAGGAGGTGATCTTGGCGGCCATCTCGTTGGCGTTCAAGCCCTTGTAGTTCCAGACGATCTTGACAGAGGGGATGTCGACATTGGGAAGGACGTCAACAGGCAGGCGCAGGTAGCTGATGATGCCGGCGATGAGAATAATCAGCGCCATTGCCGCGACGGAGTATGGCCTTCTGAGTGCGTATCTGACTATCCACATGATTGATTTTTCCGGAAATGATTCACACCTGCGGGCTGCGTATTATCCGCCATGACAGCGGGAAAGCCAGGGTGTGCCGATCCTTCATTTTGTTTTGCAAATGCTGCTTCACTT
This sequence comes from Oxalobacter sp., assembly GCA_012512465.1. Classification (GTDB taxonomy): domain Bacteria; phylum Pseudomonadota; class Gammaproteobacteria; order Burkholderiales; family Burkholderiaceae_D; genus Oxalobacter; species Oxalobacter vibrioformis. The sequence continues at coordinate 4,749 of JAAZED010000293.1, forward strand.
GATTGTTACCATGGTAAGAACATATAATAACCATGGTAACCAATGGGGTCAATCAATATGTTCTTTCTTGACAATCTGCCCACGGTAGAGATGATGGCGCGCCTGGCGTCACGGGTTCCCGAGATGGAGCCGGATACGGTGGTGACTTACCTTCTGCTTGCCAAGACCGCTAGTGAGCTGTTGCGCCAGCAGGACCGTCACCTGGCGAAATTCGGGCTGTCGCAGGCCCGCTTCCAGTTGCTGATTCTGCTTGAACGCAGCGGCAATGGCGAAATGACACCGGCCGATCTGACGCGGGAGATGGGGATTGCGATGAAAAATACCCTGCGGCTGATCGGGTATATGGAAAAGGACGGGATTGTGTCACGTATGCCGCATGAGACCGACCGCCGTGCGACGATCGTGCGGATAACGGAAAAGGGCAGGGAACTGCTGTTTTCACTTTTGCCGGGCAATTACCGTTTCATGAACCGGGCGTTTGAAAAGCTGGATGCGGCATCACGCGCGGCATTGCGGGAACTGCTGGAAAAGGTTAATCTCGATTTTTCAACAGGATAACGGATGGGGCAGGGGAGATAAGATGCGCGTCAAAGCAGGAGAAAAGAAAGGGGTTGTTGCGATGGCGGCAGGCATAGCCGTGCTGTTGCTGTCATTGTTCTGTGTGATGCCGGTATCCGCTTCGTCAGCCAGTGAAAGAAATGCTGAGGAATTGGCCCAAATGCGCAAGGATCTGCCGGAAATGATCAAAAAGGCAGCGTCTGGCAAGCCTGAAGATCAGTTCATACTGGGCGTTGTCTATGCGGCAGGCATTGAGGGAAAACCCGATTACAAAAAGGCGCTTTACTGGTATGAAAAGGCGGCATCACAGGGAGAAGAAACCGCCTGTTATATGGCCTATGTCCTGTACGTGGAAGGCATGGGGACAAAATGCGATCTGGCAGGGCAGAAAAGTGGGCCAGGAAACTGATTGCATCCGACAAAAGTGAAGGTTACCTGCTGCTGGGCGCGCTGTATGACGAGGGCTCAGGCAGCCGGCGCGATTATGCCAAAGCGGCTGAATACTACCGCAAGACGGATACGGGCCGCTCGGATATCGGGGGAGACTACCGTCTCGGGATGTTTTATCTTGAGGGAAAAGGGGTCAGGGCGGATAAGGAAAAGGCGCTGGCGCATCTTGAAGAGGCTGCTGACAACAGGGACAACCATGCGGCATTTCAGCTTGGGATGATGTATTACGAAGGCAAGGGAGTCCCCCAGGATGATAAAAAGGCGCTCGGCTATTTTGACAGGGCGACTTACAAGCGTTCTCCGGGGATGTTTAATTTCGGGCCTGATCTTTTCGGTGAGGCTTACCTGCCGGGATACGAATACCCGAGAGGGGTTGGCAAACTCATGGGCAAGGACCCGAACGTGCGGGCCGAGGCTTATTACATGATGGGGCTGATGGCAGAACGCGGTAGCGGGATGAAAAAAAGACCGAGCTACGCCATGCAGTGCTATGAAAATGCGGCTGAGGAAGGCCACTTGCTGGCAAAACAGCGTCTTGCCGTGTTGAAGGCGCCAGAGGAGGAATAGCCGTTTTTCTTCCTGAGCCTGAGGGGATTGGCATGGACGAACTGGTTGTCAGGCAGAAATCATCGAAGCAGATCAAGCTGGTTGTGTATGCCATTATTCTGGTGGCGGCTTCTGTATTCTGTGTGCTCCAGCCAGGAAAAACCTCCGGAATTATCCGGATTATCGGTATAGCCGGCGGGGGATTTTTCTCACTTTGCCTGGTGTTGCTCTTGGTACAGCTGGCGCATCCCAGGGTGCTCATGGTCATCAACGCATCCGGTATCAGCGGGGATTTCAGCGGTGCGCTCAGCACAGGGCTCAGCACAGGGCTTATTCCCTGGCAGTCTGTAGCAGGATTTGGTGTCACCGCCATGATAGGACAACGCTTCATTTCTGTTGACGTAAACGATGTGGATGCTTTTTTGGCGACATTGCCCGCCTGGAAGGAAAAGGCGGTCAGGGCAAATATGGCGCTTGGCCATCCTCCCTTTTCATTTCCCATGCAGACAGCAGACCATACCGTTGATGAGGTGCTGGAAGCGATGGGTCGTTTTTATGCGGCGGCTCGGGCCGGTTTTGGCGGGTAGCCCTATGTGATAAAGGTTATCCTGGGCCGGTTTCTCATGCCCTAGTTTTCACCTGCTTCCATCAGCAGGCGGAAGCGGTCCCTGAGTTCATTGCGGGAAAGTCCCTGTTCCTTCATGGCTTTTTCTGCCTTCGCTTTCCATTCGGCTGCTGTTGCCTTATCTACGGTCTGGCCCAGTTTTCCGTATTCGTATGCTTCATAAAGGCGGTACATGGCTTTGGCATGGTTTTTTGCTGAGGCTTTCAGGTACCAGTCTATTGCAGTCTGACCGTCTTTTTTGACACCGATGCCGTAATCGTAATAAACCCCCAGGTTATACATGGCCACCTCGCTGCCAACTGTTGCAGCTTTTTCTCGCAGTTCGATGGCTTTTTTGTTGTCCATTTTGACGCCCCAGCCGTTGGAGTAGAGTTCGGCCATGCGATTCAGGCAACATTCGTTATCTGGCTTGAGTCGAAGACATGTTTGTAAGAGAAGATAGGCATTGTGGTAATTCTTGTCAATGGTTTTACTATATGTGAGTATCCCCGCCAGGTTACACTGGGAGCGGGCATAATTTTTTTTTGCGGCTTTCAAGTACCACTGAGCGGCTTCATAGTCGCTTTGTTTTACTCCTGATCCTTCTTCATACAGAATGCCCATCGAATTTAGTGCAGGTGGATAACCACGTTCTGCTGTTTGGGTGAATAGTGTCAAAGCCTTGTTATAGTCTTGTTTTACCCCGATGCCGTTTGTATAAATCAGTCCGAGATGGTACTGGGCATATACATTTCCTTCTTTTGCGGATTGACTGAACCATTCAACCGATCTTTCTGAATCCGGTAAGTTGAGATAAATGTTCCATATACGGAACTGCACAGCTGTTTTGTCGCGGTTTTCAGGCTTCAGATAGATTTCGAGTGCTTCCCTGATTTTTCCTTTTTCATAGAGAATATCTGCGGTTTGCAGATCATTGGCAATAGAGAGGGTGGCGGCAAAGCCGCCTATGACGAGCAACAATGTCTTAAAGAGGTTTTTCATTTATATCCCTTTTTAATTCGGCATAAGCCAAAGCTTATCCCGAATTAAAAAAGAGGGGAACAGACATTATGGTTTTTGTCGCCGGCTATCAGGATCAATTATGTTGATAGGGTCAAGTTCTAATCCCTTCATGTATTCGTGATATTCATCAGGATCCACTTCAATAAGAATCCCCTCCTCGTTTTCTGCCCAGTGATTTGTGCCTTTTACTTCACGTAATTTGATAGAGGGATTTTCACTCTTACTTTCATGAGCTTTTGAAACATCCCTAATAGAATTATTATCCTTCTGCTCATAGTCCTCCATCATCCCCTTGAACATCCGCTCCTTCCACTCATTGCTGAAATTGTTATTCATCATGATGAGGCCTGCGCGCTGGTAGGCTGGCAGTGTGTTGGCGACTTCGCCAATGAGAAAATTCCAGCTTTCGACGGCGCCGCCAGCGCCACCGCCCTGTATGAGGGCTTGCATCAGTTCATCGGAACGGGCATTAAAGGAGGCGATGCCACTCATGATGCCCATGGCGATGTTGCCGACAGGGCCAGCCGGGTTTTTGGCCAATTCGATGGCAAGGCCGGGTAGGTGCTCTCCCGCAAATGATTCCCTGAGCCATTTACCAGCGGTTTTGATACCCAGATCAGGGCGGTTTTTCCAGTCTATGTCGCCGAGTGCCGGGATATCGGTGGTTTTGATGGCAGCGATGTCTTTTCTTTCCTGGTTCATCCATGCTTTTTCTGCCTTGTGGTCAAGGTATTTACCTTCGGGATCAATGACCTTGTCGAGGAGGTATTTGTTTTCTGCTGCTGAGAGTTTGAGACCTCTCCATGTTTTCTCGAGGCCGTTTAGGGTATCCGGGTCGGGGTTTTCAAAGTCTTCTGGATGTCCATGTGCTTCTCCGTTGTTTACGGCATCCACCGCTTTCTCATGATTGCCGGTGGTGTAGGTGTTGTCGAGGTAGTCGGTGATGCCGTCCCTGATGACGCCGGTGGTGTTGACGAGATCGGCTTCAGGCGTGGCAATGAATGGCTTTTTGTTTTTTGCGGCTTCGATGACGCTGTTTTTGAAAGCGCCTGTGAGATTCACCAGATCATCTTCTGCAGCGGAAACGGGTACCTTGTTTGTGACGGCTGTTTTGATGGTCTTCACGGCGGGCTCAACCAGATTGTCGATAGTCCTGTCACTTAAGGGTTTAACGAGCTTTCCCATGTCATTGTACGGGTAAGTGCTGGCAGGGGTGTTGGCTGCCGGATTGGCCGTAAGGGGTTGATGTTGTTTCAGGGGGGCTTCTGTTTTCCCCATCTGTTGTCGCACGTTTTTTTGCCAGCCTGGGAGATCGGGTGTTCCTGACGGGTCACGTGTTACAGAAGGTGTGGCGCGGTTGTTGAAGAAATCGTCTATGCGCTTTTTTTCCTGACGCTGATAAAAGCTGTTTTGTGCCGCGTCTTCGACCATGTTGCTAATGTCGTTTATGGTGCTATCGGTACCCGGGAGTGACGGGGCAGCGGGTATCTCGGGCAGGGGAAGGGGGGGTGGTACGGGTTGTCTTGCCTTTTCTTC
>JAAZED010000294.1 GCA_012512465.1 Oxalobacter sp.
AAAGGGGCAAGAGAAAACAACAGTACCCACATCACCGCCAGCTGTTTTATCCACCTCATGATTCCTCCTGTGCAAAGGGGGCCACGCCTGTCATGAAATAGTACACCACAGGAAGACCCATCCCGTACAGGGACATCAAAAGAAGTGTTGTATTTTTGTCAGCCCCTCTCGCCAAAAGAGGAAAAGCGCAGCGCTATTTCAGCGGCTCGACTTTCATCTGGCGGTAGACTTTCCCGTCAAATGACCAGGTGCGCTTTGCCCAGTTGACCAGCGGATCAGCATGCCTCATGGTCCTGTCCGGCGCTATCACCGCAAACTCGGCCCACTTCACCCCGTTCACCGGCGAATACCGCGCAGGCACCGGTATCTCACGGCTGTCAAAACTACCCACCGGCGTGTAGTAATCATCCCCGCATCCGGCATACAGCATGATGAAATAAAACGCCCCTGCCGGCTCATAAATGAAAAGATCGTCGACGATATCGCCGTTCAGATCAACCGAACGGAAAAGCCCGATAGTCACACCATACCCGAGCGCCCGATCCCCTGCCGGGTTCCGGTTGAAAAGAAACACATCCACGTCATTCTTGGCAAAGATATCCGCCAGCCGTTCTCGCTTGTCGGGCGTACTGTCTTTACCAGACGGCTCATCGGCAATCCCCTTGTCCGTCACCCGGGCCGAGATGAGGTAGAACATCGGCGCATCATGAGGCAGGCCCACCCCCTTGCAAGCAGGCGCGGAAAAAGCCAGGGCAGGCAACAACAGCATACCTGCCGCCAAAATCTTCATTCCAAATTGTTTTAGCTGCATTTCCTCAACTCCTGTTCCCCGGAAAAATATGCCGGACGAATCAGGACAGCATAAACCATGGCAGCCCCTTCCCGCGCAACCTGACTTGACTTTTATTTTTACCCGGATAAAAACAAGGGCCCCTCTTTACCGAAAATGAAAAACATGACAACAGCAATCACGTACACCAGCTTTGACGGCAACAAACGCATTGCCTCGGGAAGCCTTCAAACCAATGCGCTTGCCGTAAAGCAGGCGCTGGCTGCACGCAGCCATGGTGCCGTGCTGACTTTCAACGATCAGACCGGCGAAACAGTGGAAATCGATGTCCGCGGCACCGATGCAGACATCCTTTCCCGCCTGCGCGGCTTGACGCCTTCGGCGCCTGCCATCCTTTCTGAAGAACCCAATGCTGAGCCTGTGCCGGAATCGCGCGGACGCGGACGCCCGAAGCTTGGCGTGGTCTCCCGTGAAATCACGCTCCTGCCCCGCCATTGGGAATGGCTGGAATCCCAGCCGGGCGGCGCATCCGTTACCCTGCGCAAGCTCGTTGAAAAGGCGCGCAAGGCGGGCGCAGAAACGGACCGGCAGCGTCATATGCAGGAACGCACTACCGATTCATGTCAGCTGTTGCGGGGAACCTGCCTGCCTTTGAAGAAGCATCCAGGGCACTTTTTGCCAGTGAAGCAGAACGCTTTTACCAACATACCGAAAGCTGGCCATCTGACATACGTGATTACATCCGGCAACTGGCATTCGGCATTAAAAAGACGGCATAGCCCATCTGTCCGGCCACCGCATCCAGCCTGTCGGCGAACATTCCGCCGGTAGAAATACTCATTGGCACAAAATCCAGCCGCAGACGATAACAGTTCTGCATGGCACGGTCTGAAAAAACCTGGCCATCGAGGCGTGAAGCATAGGGTGAGCTCAGCCGGAAGCCTTAATCCGTTTCGGGAGTCATCGCCTCGCCTGTTGTTATTTGATAAAGATCAACGTCGCATCATGAAAGCAGCCGCAGGCACACAGGGTTTTATCCGGATCAAGCGGTGACGCCTTCCTGCAATCTAGCATAAAGCTGGTTGCAGGAAGCGGATGCGTCCTGCCTTGATCAATCCGATGGGGCACAGATACCCCAGCCCCGCTTTCAGGAAGGTGAGCCATGAGCAGCAAAGACAGCAAAAAAGCCGATACAGCAAAAATCGCCGAACTTCTCGGCAACATGTTTTCCCACAACACCAGCCTCAAGCTTTTTCACTGGTGGATCACCGGCAGAGGCAGCTATGCCGAGCATATCGCCATCGACCAGGCACTGGAATCGCTGCCGGATATCCTGGATCGTCTGACAGAAACCAGCATGGCACTTTACGGTGATCTCAAAATTACCGTGCCAAAAGCCACACGGCCTGAAAATCTCGTTGACCACTGCCAGGCCTTTTACGATTATGTCGAAGACAGCCGTGAGTTCTTCAGCGAAAATTTTTCCGATTCGATCATTGATGACTGGCAGGAAACCAAGCAGCAGCTTCTCTATCGCCTCAGACGCCTGCAGTAGAGCCGCCAGCAGGCAAACAAAAAGGGCGGTACCCGCCCTTTTTGCTTTACCTGTGACCCATCCTAAATAAAGTTGACAGATTTTTCCTATAGGAAGGAGAAGTCAATGGGAGATTGGGTTAAACGCACCCAGCGGGATTACACAATGGCTTTTAAACTGGCCGTTGTAGAGCAGGTTGAAAAAGGGGAAATGACAGCAAAAGAGGCGCAGGAGCGCTAT
>JAAZED010000295.1 GCA_012512465.1 Oxalobacter sp.
CCACCGGGTCAGGCTTAAGCCCGAAGCAAACCAGACAACCATTTCTGAATCCTGATAACTGCGTGTGATAACCAGCAGCACTGAAATAAAGCCGGTCAGAACGATGATAATCGGGGAATAGGAAAGCGCGGAAAAACCGATCAATGCCACCACGTCTTCCGATGCAACCCTTCCTTTTGCAGCCTGTCCAAGAATCCGGATCAGCATCATGGTGACGGTGATCGTAAAGAGGGTCATGAATACCGCACCCGCAATACTCATCAGTTCTCGTCTGAGGGCACGCTGAAAAATCATGAGACGTTATAATGGCAAAAGACAGGAGGAAAACAAATGGACTTTAGCATAAAAACCATCGACAAAAAAAACACGCTTAAAACGGTAAAAACGGATTGTATCGCTGTAGGCGTGTACGAAAAGGGTGTCCTTTCCCCGGCAGCAAAAGAACTGGACACCGCAAAAGGTATCACCACCGCACTCAAATCCGGCGATATATCCGGCAAGGCCGGCAGTTCATTACTTCTCCACAATATCAAAGGCGTCAATGCTCCCCGTATTCTTCTTGTCGGTTTGGGCAAGAATGAAATTATCGCCGAAAAAGACTTCACTGTGGTGGCAAAAACACTGGCCCAGGCGTTTTCCTCGCTGGGTGCAAAAAACGCGCTGATTGCCCTTCCGCTGGAAAACATCAAGGACCGTCCTATTGAATGGGCAATTGCCGCCATTCTCTTTGCGGCAGGTGAAAAAGCCTACCGCCCTGATGTGATGAAAAGCAAAAAAGACGCATCTTCCGATGGTGTCAAAAAAGCCGCCTTTTATCTATCAGGGCAAAATACGGCTGCCGCCCGGGGAGCCGTTGCGAGAACCCGGGCCATGATAAAAGGTGTGAACCTGGCAAAGGATCTGGGCAATCTCCCGGCCAATGTCTGCACTCCAACCTATCTTGGCGAGCAAGCCAAAAAACTCGCCTCCACTTACAAATTCAATGTGCAGGTTCTGGAAAGAAAACAGCTGCAATCCCTGAAAATGGGCAGTTTCCTTTCTGTGGCACGCGGCAGTGACGAACCACCGAAATTTATTGTCCTGCGCCACAATGGCGGCAAGGCAAAAGAAGCGCCGGTGGTGCTGGTAGGCAAAGGCCTGACATTTGACTCCGGTGGCATTTCGCTCAAACCCGGTCCAGGCATGGATGAAATGAAATATGACATGTGCGGTGCAGCTGCCGTATTAGGCACCTTTGCTGCCATTGGCGAAATGAACCTGAAACAGAATGTCATCGGTGTCATTCCTTCCTGCGAAAACATGCCCTCCGGACATGCCAACAAACCCGGGGATATTGTCACCTCCATGTCCGGTCAGACAATCGAGATACTGAATACGGATGCCGAAGGCCGCCTCATTCTTTGTGATGCCCTTACCTATACGGAAAGATTCAAGCCGGATGTTGTCATTGATATTGCCACCCTGACCGGTGCCTGTGTTGTGGCATTGGGGCATCACAATTCAGGGCTTTTTACCCGTGATGATGATGCGCACAACCAGTTGGCTGCCGATCTGCTTGCCGCAGGAAAAGCCAGTGGAGACACTGCATGGCGCATGCCGATTGAGGATATCTATCAGGAGCAGCTCAAATCCAATTTTGCCGATATGGCAAACATTGGCGGCCAGCCGGCAGGCTGTGTTACCGCCGCCTGCTTCCTGGAGCGCTTCACCCGGAAATATACCTGGGCACACTTTGATATTGCAGGCACGGCATGGAAAAGCGGTGCGGCCAAAGGCGCAACCGGGCGGCCGGTTCCCTTGCTTTGCACCTACCTTTTCAACAGGGAAAGCCGGAAATAGGCCGTAAGGTTCCTGCTTCCCAGGCAACCGCTGGCCGGTAAAAACGAGACGCATCAATCATCGGTGCATCTCGTTTTTTGTTCCGGAAGATTCTTCACCTGCCTACGGTTCTCGCATCAGAGATAACACGGGCTAATGCCTGACGGGTTCCCAAAGTGAATCGTAAAGCAGATTTTTCTTCCGCAACTGACGGTTCAGCTCTTCCTCACCCAGCTCCTCAAGCAGTGTTTTTTCCCCAGAAAACAGAGATGTGCCCAATCCAAGACGGCTTCCCTTGATTTCATAGCCCAACGACTCCACCAATGTGGGAAAAATATCCACCTGGGTAAAATGACGTACCCTGTCAGGCGCTTTTTTTCTCGCATTGACAAAAACATTGAAAATAAACCGCGAATTGAGCGGGACATTCTTGAAGAAAGTACGGCTTCCCGGATTCTTTCTTCCTCCCACCTTCATCATCAAATGATCACCGATAAAAACAACCGTTGTATCCCTCCCAAAAGGCTGCTTTTTCACCCATTCCAGAAACTGGCTCGCCATATAGGAAGCATGATGGATCGTGTTTGCGGTTTCTGTCGGAAATAACTTCTGTGAATTGGGGGTCGTATTGCCGAAATGGGTGTCTATCGTCATCATCACAGCAAAAAACGGCTTGTCAGCCGGAAGTGCTGAAATTTTCTCCTTGAAAAAATCATAGGTGAATTCATCATAAAAGCGGGCGCGCACTTTCGCTTCCAGCGTTTCTTTTGCGCGATCTCCCTCAAACCGGCTGACGAGATGACTCATGTCATAAAACCGATCAAAACCATGCGATTTCAAAAAAACATCGGTACCACTGAATCGCCCGCTTGTTCCTTGCACATAAAAATTCCGGTAACCATATTTC
>JAAZED010000296.1 GCA_012512465.1 Oxalobacter sp.
CTGATACCAATAACCAGGCAGGCAATAATTACAAACAGCGAAAGCATCCAGTAAAGCGAGAAACGCAGCCGGTTTGCGTCATTCTCCACCGTTGCTTTTTTCGCTATCTTCCAAAGGCAATATGCCCAAAGACACCAGAAAAAAAGACCTGATACGATCAGGAAAGCATAATTCCCCATCAAGTCTGAAAAGCTGAAGCTCCCCTCCCTGAAAAGGAAAAGCGTACTGTATGTCATTTTCGCTTTGACAAACCGGACGAGCTCAATATCAATCCATCCCATGGCAAAAAGCGGCCCTGCAGTCAAAAACAGCACCAGCACAGCCAGATACCAGCGCCTTTTATCCAGGATTTTTGGCAAGGGAAGCATAATCAGCAAAACCGGTATCACCATCAGGTGTGCCAGCGCCGATGCATCAAAGCGAAAGCCGAGAAAAAGGGCCTGTCGGATTTCCTTCCAGGCATAATCCGCAAAATCCGGCCTGTTCCACCAGAAATCAAACAGGCGCATCATCAAAAACATGACCCAGGTAATCACAGTCACCTGGACAAGGCGATATAAACGTAAACGAAGTGGCTGGCGCATGAAAGCAGATGACGGGAAAAGAAATGATTATATCGTTATTCCCGGTATAAAAAGACGCTAACCAGCCATGCCTGAGATATTGCGATCCTGAAAAACCAATCTGTTTTATGCAACCTTTTGTTTTATAATGGCAGACTTATCATTCTGTAGAGAATGCCGGCAAAACCGGCTCATCCATTTATCGTATTCGTCCAAATGAGTTCACCAGTTAAAATCACCGTTGCAGGAATGGGATTTGTTGGCTTGTCCAACGCCGTTTTACTTGCCCAGAATAATGAAGTCGTGGTTCTGGATGTTATTCCGGAAAAAGTTGATATGCTCAACAACGGCGTATCGCCCACGGCTGATGCTGAAATCGAAGACTATCTCAAAAACAAGAAACTCAATCTTCGAGCTACTCTCCAGAAGGAGGATGCATACCAAAATGCGGATTATGTGATTATCGCAACCCCAACGGACTATGACACGGAAACCAATCACTTTAATACGCATTCCGTAGAAAGTGTCATCCGTGATGCCATGCATTATTGCCCGAATGCACTGATTATCATCAAATCGACGGTTCCTGTGGGTTATACCGCCAGAACGCGCGCCGAACTGAAATGTGACAACCTGGTTTTCTCACCGGAATTCCTTCGTGAAGGCAAAGCGCTTTATGACAACCTTCATCCCTCCCGCATCGTCGTCGGCGAGCGTTCCGAGCGCGCAGAAAAGTTTGCCAACATGCTCAAAGAAGGCGCGATCGATAGCGATATTCCCGTTATCCTGACAGAATCAACCGAAGCAGAAGCGATCAAACTTTTTGCCAACACCTATCTGGCCATGCGGGTTGCCTATTTCAATGAGCTTGATACCTATGCCGCCTCATTTGGCATTGATTCCCGGCAGATTATCGAAGGGGTGGCGCTGGACCCCCGGATCGGCAATCACTACAACAATCCGTCATTCGGTTATGGCGGCTACTGCCTCCCCAAAGACACCAAGCAATTGCTGGCCAATTACAACCAGGTTCCCCAGAACCTGATCCAGGC
>JAAZED010000297.1 GCA_012512465.1 Oxalobacter sp.
CGACAAAGGGCTGGAAAAACTGGGTACGCTGGTCAAGGCATTGAAAGGGCGCCCGGCCTTAAAGCTGGATGTGACCGGGTGTTATGACCCCGAAGCGGACAAGGCCGGGCTGGCAAGGCAGGCAATCAACCGGAAGGTGCGTGAGTTAAAGAGAAAAGAAATGGGGGAAAAAGGAGAAAACCTGCGTTTAAGCCAGATAACGGTCAGCGACAAGGAATATGCCAAACTGCTCAAGGAAGTCTATAGTGACGCCGACTTCAAGAAGCCGCGCAATTTTATCGGCTTCCAGAAGTCGTTACCGGCAGCCGAGATGGAAAAACTCATGATCCAGAATTATCCGGTGACAGAGGAAGAATTCATGGGGCTGGCAGACAAGCGGGCAGCGAATGTGAAGGCCTGGCTGCTGGATAAAGGGGAGATTCCCCAGGAGCGGGTCTTTATCCAGGCCAGCAAGAAAAAGACAGGTGATAATGCCACCCGGGTGGATTTTTCCCTGCACTAGGGCGTGTTAACACTAAACAGCCTGCTGCAAAGCCGTTGTGTCCCCAATGGCGATGTTGCCTCGAAAAATCTGAATTTGACGTAGGTCTACTACGCCTGCATCCAGATTTTCCGATGCGCCTTTCCCTTTGAAACAAAACGACTTTTCGCGAACAGCGGTCTAGTGTTAACACGCCCTAGGGCTTTGTTTGATGCAGCTCAGTCTTTGGGCGAAAAAGCATGAGGTATCAGTAATGTCTGTGGCAGAGTGTCCTTACCCTGTTTTATCAGGAAGGGGTTGTACCAGGAGCAACAGGCGGCAACCTGTGAAGAACAGGCATTCGGAAAAAACCTGCATGGTGCAGCCAAAACCAGCTTTGTGAAAAAATGCGTAACGGATACGCCCTCTGAGTCGGCAGCACAAAGCTGTGAGGTGAAGGCAGCGGAAAAGAATCTGCATGGCGCAGCCAAAACCAGTTTTATGAAGAAGTGCATTGAAACGACGTCAAACTGACAGGGTATCAGACGAGCAGTTCCAGCAGATGTTTTAAGGGCAGAGGCTTGTGATACAGGTACCCCTGCATGATATGGCATCCCCATTTCTGCAGGTATTGTGCCTGTATTTCTGTTTCCACTCCCTCGGCAATGAGGGTCATATCGAGGCCCTGTGCGATTGAAATAATTGCAAGGACAACCGGGTAGTCGCCATCCGGATCGTTGATCTCACTGACAAACGAGCGGTCAACCTTGATCGTCTGTATCGGGAAACGATGCAGGTAAGCCAGCGAGGAATAACCGGTTCCAAAATCATCAATCGAGATATCCACACCGATATCATTCAGTTCATTCAATTGGATAATGGCATTGGCGGGATTGCGGATGCAGATGTTTTCCGTGATTTCCACCTGGAATAACCCGGGTGAAATGCTGTGCCGTTTCAACGCCCCCTGTATTTTGCGGGGGCAGTCACAGCGGTCGATATACTGTGGCGACAGGTTGATTGAAATGGGCACAATCTCTTTTTTGAGCGTTTTCGCAATGTGGATGTCGTAACAGACGGCTTCCAGCATCCACTCTGTCATCGGAATGATCAGCCCGTTTTCTTCTGCCAGCGGCAGAAATTCACCGGCAGCCAACAGTCCCCGCTCAGGGTGGTTCCAGCGCATGAGCGCTTCAGCGCCAATGATTTTTCCGCTGGCGAGGTCCACCTGCGGCTGGTAGTACATCTCCAGTTCATTACGCTCAAGCGCCCGACGCAAGGCGCGTTCATGGGAAAGGATATGAGGCGCGCGCGCCATGGTCTGGTTGTAAAACAAGATGCCATTTTTGCCCTGTGTCTTGACATGGCTCATGGCGATATCAGCATTGCCGATCAGTTCTTCCACTGTCGTGCCATCTTCAGGATACATGGCAATGCCGATGCTCGCGGTAATGGTCAGTTTTTCTTTATCTGCCGCTATCTCAAATGGTGCCCCGAGGCTCTCTGCGCAGCGGGTTGCGATATCCTGGACCCGTTTCGGGTCGGACAATCCCGGCATTGCCAGGACAAATTCATCGCTGCCAAGACGCGCAACGATGTCGCTGTAGCGTGCGATTTCTTTTAACCGTGCGGCAACCTGTTTGAGCAGGAAGTCACCCTTGGCATGGCCCAGCGAGTCGTTAATCAGCTTGAAGCGGTCAAGATCGATAAAGAGAATGGTCAGTCCTACCTGGTATTTTTTGGCATGCTGCAGTTCGGCATCCAGTTTTTCTTTCAGCAGTGCACGATTGGGCAGGCTGGTGAGCGCATCGTAATTGGCATGAAAAGAAATAATCTCCTCGGCACGCTTATTATCAGAAATGTCGCGCGCAATAAGATAGGTTCCCTTGACCTGATGCATGGATGAGATGGAAAACTGCAGATTCATCAGGGTCAGTAAAAATGATGCCGGATGCGCTTCCTCTTTCGTGCACAGCCGCAATTCTGTCTGCAGAAATGGCTCGGTCCGGTGATCAAATACAGCGGTCGCCCGCTCAAGATCGGGCGGGTGAACCAGCCTGGAGTAATGTTGCAGCGACAGTTCATCGGGGAGGTATCCCAAAAGCGTTGTCACGCTTTCATTGATAAAGGTGATCTGGCCGCGTTCATTCAACGTGCAGACAATATCCGGCACATGGTTTACCAGGCTGCGATACAGTTGTTCGGAATAACGCAATTGCAATGATATGGAACGATTTTCCGCTTCCAGGAAGCGCTTGGAAAGCGCGTTTCTGACATCCTGGAGCAACTCTTCCGGAGAATAGGGTTTTTTCAGAAAACGATAGGCACCACGGCGGTATGCCTGGCTGGCGGCATTGGCTTCCGTCGTTGCCGAAAGTACAATAATGTCGGGATTGAACGCCTGTTTACTGATGAAATCCATCAGGACATACCCTTCAAGATCCGGAAGATCCAGATCCAGCAGGATCAGGTCAAAATGGCCCTTTCTCAACAGGCGAAATGCCTCAAGGCCTGAGGTGGCTATGGCCGTTTCTGATGGGTACTCCTCCAAAAGTGCCAGAATACTGGCAAGGTGCTGTGGCTTGCCATCCACCAGCAGGATGCCTGGTGAAAAAACAGCGTCAGGGGTATTCGCCGGAAAAAGAGATTGCTGGGTTTTTGTGCTTGTCACGCGAGTGCCTATGATGCAAGGTTTTACGGTCCCACTTCTTCTGCTGTATGCGCCGGGATCAACAGGTTGAATACTGTGCCCCCCGCACCTGACTGACAGTCTATCTGTGCCTCGATCTGGTTGATCAGGCTGTAGACGCTACGCAGTCCCAATCCCTGGTGATCCTTTCCTTCTGTTATGGTTGTTATCGTTGTTGGCTGAAACCCGTTTTTCAGGATGGTTTCTGGAATGCCGGGTCCTGTATCGCGAATGGAAAGCGCGTAGTATGTCGTGTTTTCCTGTTCAACCAGGCCTTTATGGGTAATCATGATTGAGCCATCGCCCGGCATGGCTTCAACCGCATTTTTGATCAGGTTTACCAGTACCTGTCTCAGCAGGTTTTCCGGTGAACGGACCAGCATTTTTTCCGGCAGGGCGGATGAGGCATGGGTGATGATTTGCAGATTGTCCGGAATAAAGCGGGTTTCATGAAAAAGGGCAATGACATCCTGAACAAGTGCCTTGATGTCCGTGCGCCCGCTCTGGGCTTTTTTGGAATAGGCCGGGTCACTCATTTCGTTGATCAGTTTGCCAAGACGGACTACTTCCTCATTCAGAATCGAAATAACCTTTTTCTCCTGCGAATGCTCATCAACCTGTTTATTGAGAACAAACAGGTAATTCCTGATAACTGCCAGGGGGGTATTGACTTCGTGAGCCATCTCCTGTGAAATCCGCCGGTGTTTTTCTTCTGCCAGCGCGACTTTATTATCGATCGTTTTTTTCACATCAAGAAGATGGTTCCAGGCCGAAATAAACTGCCTGCCAAAATAGATCAGGCGGTATTTATCCTCACGAAGTGCCTCAAGCTGCGTTGGCGAAACGCTGGCGAAAATCAGGCCGGGGCACTCTCCATTGCCTGCCAGCGGCAGTAAAAGCCAGCTTGTTCCGCCCAGCAGCCTGGCCATGTTTTTTTCCGGTGTGAGAGAAAGATCATCCAGCCCCGGGATAAATGCCGGCAGCATGTGAGTGAAGGACTCTGCAATCCATCCCGGTGAAACCGCGGCAACAGGATGTCCTTTCAATTGTTCAACCGTTTTGTTAATGGCGATGACCTTGTACTGGCCGGGCGTACCCTCCTGCCAGAGTAAAACGGTACTGTTTAAGGAGAACAGTGCCGAAGCGGCTTTGAGTGCCGCGTCCTGGAGATCGGTTTCTGTTTTATGACCAAGAAAAAAGCGTCCCAGTTCGGATGCCTGTATCAGGCTGGAAAGTTCCAGGTTGATCTGTTGCTGAACAGGGAAAGGTGGCGGTTGCTGTACGACTCCTTCCTGGAGTGTGCCCAGGTCAGAGATATCCAGGCCAAGATAGGCAGCTGATTCATCAGCATCCCGGTGCGTCTCGGCAACGATTTGTATCGTGATGGGTATCGGAAACTGGTAATGGCGTGCAATCGTCTCAATAGCCGGGTCATCCGGTGCACATTCCGCCAGCCGATTTGACATGTGAATCAGCCGGGCCAGATTATCCGGCAGTGCTTGGGGCGCAAGCGTGCTGTGATGATGCGCGACGCTTTCCGCAAAGGCCGTACCGAAATCCCATTGCCTGATCAGTGCGGCGCCAGCCTCGGCATGGTCAATGCCAAGCGTCTCGTATTCTTTTTCACATAACCCGGATGTGTCAGGAAGCGTAAAGAGATCCTGGTACAGGTCCGGTACCACAGCGAGCAGGGCTAAACGCCCGATATCATGCATGAGCCCCGCAAGATAGGCTTCGTCAATATTGGATAGCCCCATGTACCAGGCGGCTTTTCTGGCAATAATGGCGGTTTTCAGCGAATGCAGCCAGAAAAAATGCAAATCCTGATGCTGGAAAGCCGGCAGGTTATTGAAATTCTGGAAAACGGATTCATTAATAACCACCATCCGAACCAGGTGTGTGCCCAGGGTGATGAGGCTTTGTTCCAGCTTGTTTTGCTGGCCCAGGTGACGGTAAGCCGGGCTGCTGGCAACCTGCAGGATTTTGTGGGTCATGGCCGGGTCCTGTTCAATCAGGCCGGCAAGATCGGAAATGGTCGTATTGTCTTTCTGGCACATCGCCATCAGTCTTAGCAGCACATGCGGCAGGGATGGCAGCCGTGCTGTCGAAAAACGGTTCAGGATTTCTGATTTGAGTGCTGACATAATCGACCAAGGTTCCGTAATCAGGAAAACCGTATGGTATAAAGCCTGCGACGGTTTTGTTGACTAAAAAGTAACATAAAAATTATTTTTTATGCATCATTAAACCATTTTTTTAATGGATTACATGTTTATTTAATTGCAACTTGTTGAATTTGTTGAAATTAACCCCTGTTGCATAAAGACGACAGCTCACACGTGACTATAAGCGGCTGGAGTATCAGGTCATAAAAATGCGATGAACAGGCAAGGATATGCCAGAAGCGCTTTATGCTGGTTTTCTGAAAGGGCGGCTGAGACAGGGCGAATCGGCCAGGTGTC
>JAAZED010000298.1 GCA_012512465.1 Oxalobacter sp.
CGATATTGAAACAGATAAGGTGGTACTTGAATTGCCCAGTCCCGGCGCAGGGGTCCTGACGGAAATACTCAAGGAGGCCGGTGCGATGGTAAAAGCGGGAGAAGTCATTGCCCGCATTGATACGGACGCCGTTGGAAACGAGCCGGTAAAGAAGGGCAAAAAAGGAAAAGCGGCCAAAGAGGCGCCAGCTCCGGCACCTGCCGCTCCGGCTGCTGCGACAACATCCGTGCCGGTTTCGCCGCCTTCAGCGCCGCCTCAAGCGGCAGCGCCTGCTGTGCCACCGTCATCTTATGATGAGTCATCCCATCCGGCCGGTATTGTCATGCCTGCGGCGGCCCGCCTGATGGCTGAGAATGATCTGGGGTACAACGATGTGACCGGTACCGGGAAAGACGGACGTATCCTGAAAGAAGATGTCCTGCGTGCGATGGAGATCGGGCCGGATGTGGGACGTCTTGCTTCTTCACCGCCTTCCTTGCAGTCTGTGCCGTATTCCCCGCCCTCCAGCTTTGTGCCGAATACCACCAGCAATAACCGTCCGGAAAACAGGGTGCCGATGAGCCGGTTGCGGGCACGGATTGCAGAACGTCTTATCCAGTCACAGTTGACGAATGCAACATTGACGACGTTTAATGAAGTGAATATGCAGCCGGTGCTGGATATCCGTCGCAAGCTGGGCAGGGAGTTTGAGGAGGAGCATGGTGTCAGGCTGGGCCTGATGTCCTTTTTCATGAAGGCTGCCGTGGCTGCATTGAAAAAATTCCCCGTGGTGAATGCTTCCATCGATGGAAATGACATTGTCTATCATGGCTATTTTGATATCGGTATTGCCATCAGTTCGCCGCGTGGTCTGGTGGTGCCCATCATGCGCGATGTGGACCTGATGTCTCTCGCGGATATTGAGAAGAAGATAGCGGAATTCAGTGTGAGGGCAAAAGAAGGGCAACTGACACTGGATGACCTGACCGGGGGAACCTTTTCGATTTCCAATGGTGGGGTTTTTGGCTCGATGATGTCGACTCCTATTGTGAATCCGCCGCAATCGGCGATTTTAGGTATCCATTCCACAAGGGAACGCCCGGTTGTGGAAAACGGGCAGATCGTTATCCGGCCAATGAATTACCTGGCGCTGTCTTATGACCATCGCCTGATTGACGGTAGCGAAGCGGTACAGGCGCTGGTAACGATCAAGGAAAATCTGGAAGATCCGTCACGTCTGCTTCTGGATCTTTAACGAACAAATGCAATCACAGGAGGGTTTGTATGGGCATTCTTGTTGATGTCGGTGTCATTGGGGCAGGGCCTGGCGGGTATATTGCCGCCATCAGGGCCGCCCAGCTTGGCCTGTCGGTTGCCTGTATTGATGACTGGAAAAATGTCTCGAGCGGTCCTGCGCCAGGCGGAACCTGCGTCAATGTCGGCTGTATTCCTTCCAAGGCGCTGCTGGAGTCTTCTGCCAACTTTGATATGGTCAAAAATGGTGCGGCTGCACATGGCATTGAGGTAAAGGGAGCGACACTGAATCTGAACCGCATGCTGGGCCGGAAGGATGACGTGGTGAAAAGAAGCAATGAAGGCATTCTTTTTCTTTTCAGGAAAAATGGTGTCAGCTTTTATCACGGCACGGCGTCTTTTGCCGGTACTTCAGAAGCCGGGTATGAACTGAAGGTGTCAGGCAAGGAAGAGCAGTTTCTGACATGCCGCCATGTGATTATTGCTACCGGATCAACGCCCAGAAGTCTGCCGGATCTGGCATTTGATGAAAAACGCATTCTTTCCAATGCGGGGGCACTGGCAATGGAATCCGTGCCGAAGCGCCTGGGCATTATCGGGGCTGGTGTTATTGGTCTGGAGCTGGGATCGGTCTGGCACAGGCTGGGCTCGAAAGTGACGCTTTTGGAGTCACAGCCGACACTGCTCAGCATGGCTGACAGGCAGATAGCCGGTGAGGCGCTGAAATTCATGCGTGCCCAGGGGCTGACTATCCAGACAGGCGCGGCCATACGGAATATAGATACGGCACAATCAAGTGTGACTGTGGAATACGATGATGCCAACGGCAGCGTGCAGCGTGCAACTTTTGATCGCCTCATTGTTGCCATTGGCAGGGTACCGCGTACGTCCGGTCTTGACGCTCACAATATTGGCCTGAAACTGGATGAGAGGGGGTTTATCGCAGTGGATGGCGAATGCAGGACAAACCTGCAGAATGTCTGGGCTATTGGTGACGTTGTCAGGGGACCAATGCTGGCGCACAAGGCTCAAGAGGAAGGTATTGCTGTGGCAGACCGGATTGCCGGAAAGTATGGTCATGTGAATTATGCAACGATCCCCTCTATTGTTTATACTCATCCCGAGGTGGCATGGGCGGGGAAAACCGAGCAGGAACTGGAGGCAGAAGGGTGTGAATTTCGTGCGGGCACCTTTCCTTTTATGGCGAACGGGCGTGCAAGGGCGATGAATTCAACCGAAGGGCTCGTGAAAATCCTGGCCGATGCGCATACGGATGAAGTGCTTGGTGTGCACATGATCGGTCCGATGGTTTCCGAACTGATTGCTGAAGTCGTGCTGGCGATGTCTTTCAAGGCGTCTTCAGAAGATATCGCACAAGTGTGCCACGCACACCCCACGCTGTCAGAAGCGGTTCGGGAAGCGGCACTCGGGGTAAATGGCCGCCTGTTGAATTACTGAGGCGGGACCATCCGGACAGAAAAAACAGATTGCTGCATTTATGACGAAATTGATGATGGTTGTTTTCAGTGAGCGCGGATGGTTGCGCCGGTTTGTTTTTGCCGGCATGCTCTTGTTGCTTGGCGTAATGCAGGGGTGTGCACATACAGAAGAGGGTATTTCCCTGTCTCCCAGAGTGAAAGCGCTCATGGAGGAATTTCCTGCCGGCACAATCGATTCTGTTGAGGAAGCCGATGAAGTGCTGGATGCCGTCAATTACGAAAACAAGATGCTGGATTACCAGTTTGGCGTGGACATGGATGCCTGTACCCAAAGGTTTCTGGTCAACAACTGCTACGACGAGGTTCAGCTGCGTTTGAGGAAAGATCGTGCGGCATTGCGTCCGCTGTCAGTGGAAGCTGATCGTTTCAAGCGCAGTAACAAGGTTCGTTTGCGGGATGAAGCGCTGGTGGATGCCGAGCAGGAAGAATTGGGCAAGGCGCAGCAAAGAGAGGCATCCAGCCGCCGCTATGAGGAAAAAGAGGCGCGCTATCTTGAAGGGCAGGCGGCGTCAGGGGCAGATGAGCAGTCGGCAAAACGCCAGGCATCACGCGTGAAGTATGACGAAAAACAGGAACGTTATCTGGATATGAAAGCGGCTGATGAAGCATCACCTCCCAAAGTGGAAGATGGCGCTTATACAGTCGGAACGCCCAGCAAGCTGAAGCATCCGGATACGACCTTGACACCTGCACAGCGCGCAAAAAATGTCCAGGATTATGAAGACAAACAGCTGGAAGCGGAAAAAAAGCAGGAGAGTGTTCAGCGCAGGACGGCCGAAACCCAGGCCAAAAGAGACAAACGTGCTGCTGATGCGGGCAAAGAGGTGAAAAGAAAGCAGAAAGAGGCCAAGGACTGACAGCGACCATTACGGCGTTTTCTTACGGATTTTCCCGGTACAGCCTGTCAAGGACGCGTTCAAAGTCTTCTTCCAGCAGGGTAATAAAAGCGGCAAGTGCTTCGCAGTCATGCTGGCCAAGAGAAGCGTCCATACTGGCTGTGTGATAAAAGATAATACGAAGTGTGCCGAGTGAGGCAATCAGAACGGACAGGCGGTCAAGTCCCTGATAGGGGGAGTGCGCTTTTACTGACGTCAGCGAGTCAGACAGGTCTGATAGATCAGCAATGGCGGATTTGATTTTTTCTTCATCAAGCTGGGGCTGTTCATTCATTTTTATCATCCGGAGGAAATTTTTTTATAAACAGTAGACCGGACTCACGCGGGAAAGTTCCTGTATGACGGACTTATTTGGCAAAACGTCTGTTGTGCTGTTGAATGTTTCATTGCAGAGTGAGGTAAAATCAGGTGGTATCAGAGAATATTGGCCAAATCAGGGCGAATGGAAAGGAAACGCATGGACAGACAGATTCGGGATGAAGATACTGCATTTTCTGCTGAGCGCGGTTTCAGTGCCGTGCGCCGCTTTTTCGCCCTGTTATTGGGCTCTCTGGCTTCATTTTTCTTCCTGACAGTATTTGGTAAAGCCGCTGCAAAGGGAAAGCTGCGCTTTTCTGAATATTCTGCTGATGAATCAAAAATAGCCCGGCTGAAAAGCAATGCCGTTGCCGGTGACCCGGATGCCCAGCTCAAGCTGGGTGTCATGTGTGCAGCAGGTGTTGAGGGATGGGTCGATCATCGCGGCGCCATATTCTGGCTCAGGAAATCCGCCGAGCAGGGAGAGCCCAATGCCCAGATGCTCACTGCCCTGATGTACCTGGAAGGGCTGGGTGTACGTCGAAGCTACATGCAGGCAGCCAGATGGGCGAGACTGTCCGCATTGCACGGCAATATTATTTCACAGCTGCTGATGGGTGCATTGCTCGAAGATGGTGCCGGGGTGAGGCGTGATCTGGAGCGTGCCGCATACTGGTATCGCTATGCGGCAAATCACCCTGTCGAAATCGGGGCAAGACAACGTTTGGGAACCCTCTATCTTGAAGGGAAAGGGGTTTCCCGGAATACGGAAGAAGGGCTGAAGTGGCTGAATGAATCCGCTGAAATGGGAGATGCCAATGCCTGTTTCCAGCTTGGCATGATTTATTACGACGGCCGGCTGGTTGAACGGGATTATGAAAAGGCGCTGAACTGGTATCTGGCTGCCGCAGGAGAAAAAAACGCGGAAAAGGGCAGGGATGGCCTTGAGATCGTTTTCGGGCAGGCAGCGGTTCCTGGTGAGGTCTATACCAGAACCATTGCGCAAATCATGAAACGCAATCCGCATGTGGTACGTGATGCCCGGTTTTATGTTGGCCTGATGTATGAAACCGGACGTGGTACTGAACAGGATATGGAGCAGTCGCGAAGCTGGTATCAGAAAGCAGCTGACGCTGGTGATGATATTGCAAAACAACGTCTGGTTTTTCTCAAAGATACGGCCTGAATAGTCTCTTTGGATGTATGAGAGGGTGATGCAATGAGGGGGTTACCTTGTTTCATTGCGCAGGCGTTTCAAATGCGGCTCCAGTTTTCTTCTTTCTTCATCATTCTGTTGTTTTTCAAGACATTTCTGCCTTTTTGACGTTTCAGCGAGCTTTTTGCCAGGAGATGCCGGACAATTCAGGCATCCCTGTTTGATGTACCCGTGCCAGAGGGGGGATTAACGGTTAGATAGCCAGGATATTCAGGCGTGAACGATAGGCACTTTCTCCGTATTTATCCAGAACCGATAGTTCTGCTCCCGCATCCGCCAGCGCCTTTGCGCTGCGAATACGGTCTGCCTTGGCCATGAGCACAATGAAAGGCTGTCCATTGGGTGCCGTTTCATTGGCGCTGAAACCGCTTGTCAGCAGGTATTTCACCAGGTCGATATTTTCTTTTTCTGCTGTAAGGGCCAGATAGAGCAGGTTTTTCTGGTGATAGCGGCTGTTTATTTGTGAGCCGTTTTCCAGGAGTAATTTCACAATGCCAACAGGCGCGCCATTGGCGCAGGCCGTCATGACGGGGGTTGTGCCATAGTTATCCACCAGATTGACGTCATTGGTTTTCAGCAAGGCATTGACCAGTTCAGGGTTGGGCTCTATGCTGTTTACTGCCAGATGCAGTGCTGACTGGTTTTTCTCATTCACTTGTGCCGGGTTGGCGCCTGAGCCCAACAGGTAAAGTGCCGGATCATACTGCCGGTCGGCAAGGGTGCGCATGAACATTTGGTCTCTTTCTTCCTGCGTCATACGGCTGTCAAACAGCTTGACGACTTCGAGGTTGCCGGTTTCCTGTACCAGTTTCAATGTATCTGTTCCCCGTGTGTTGACAACCCGGATATCTGCGCCGGCATCAAGGAGTTCGCTGACAGTGGTTTCTAAGGTGCGCATGCTTTCCAGTGAACGGGATGCCGGCTGCCTGAGTGCCTTCATGAGAGGCGTTTCACCATACTGGTCTGTTGCATTGATGTCTGCGCCCTCATCAAGCAGGCGCTGGACGGCGCCCGGATAGAGTTCGGCTGCTGCATCCATCAGTCTTTCATCGGTTCGTTCGATACAGGTTTCGCAAACGTCATTCCTGGATGCGCAGGACATAAGCAGACAGGCTGCCAGAATAGTCAGTACGTATGAAAACAGTCGTCTGCGCATGAAAATCTCCTCTTGTCTTTTGCGCCAAAAACAGCGCAATGCCGGATACAGCCATCATTTTATGACAGACAGCAGAAAAGCACATGAAAAAAATGCCTTGTTGTGTATGGAAAAAGAAAACAGGTATATGAGAACAGACAGAGTGGATTTGTCTTTCACATAAATCAAAATATGACGCACACAGCCAAGGTAATATACAAAACAGATACAATCAGTACTGGGTGATCAGGATGCTTTTGTCTGTTGTCCTGCTTATTGATTCATGCCCGGTGTGCGTCATTTTTGTCTCGCTGATGCGGCAAAAGGGGCTGATACGGCTTCAGATTGAGAAGGCGGCAAATCATGAGCACCAGAAAAGTCAACGTATCCCATACGAAAATTGCGGAATTTTCAGGAAATGTCTACGCGCACCACAACAGTATGAAGCGGTATCACTGGGCGGTGACCGGTACAGGCAGTTGCGAGGCATATCGCTATTGATCAGGCCGATACCGGAAAAAGCACAGGCCATCGGGTCGCTGGATAGCAGGAGGAAAAAATGGGCGCAAGTATCAAATCAGGGCTGGCCATGGTCAGTGTGCTGGAAAGCTGGGGCGTGGATCACATTTATGGTTTGCCCGGCGGTTCGATCAACTCCTTTGTCGCGGCACTGTATGAGCGGCGCAATCATATCCGGTTTATCCAGGTGCGCCATGAGGAAACCGGTGCCCTTGCTGCATCGGTAGATGCCAAGCTGACGGGAAAGATCGGTGTCTGCTTTGGTTCCGCCGGTCCGGGCGCGACGCACCTTTTTAACGGATTGTATGATGCCAGTATGGATCATGTGCCTGTATTGGCGATCATCGGGCAGGTGGCCTCTTCAGCCATGAATTATGATTCCTTTCAGGAATTGAATGAAAATCCGATGTTTGCCGATGTCAGCGTTTATAACCGCACGGTCATGACACCAGAAAGTCTGCCGCATGTGGTCGATGAGGCAATTCGCCGCGCTTATGAATATAAAGGGGTGGCGGTTGTGACGGTTCCGGTGGACTTTGCGCTTGTCGATATTCCGGATGTGCCGGTTTCAACCGCAGCAAACCATCGCTCTGGGGTACTGATGCCGGATGCCGCAGATGTGGATGCCGCCATTTTGTTGATGGCACAGGCCCAAAGGCCGGTGCTTTATGTCGGGCAGGGGGCACGAGGCGGAGCAGAGGAAATTATGGCACTCTCC
>JAAZED010000299.1 GCA_012512465.1 Oxalobacter sp.
AGCGCCGTTGGCAGTTGGGCAGACAATGCCGCAGCGGAGCGCTTCTTTGGCCTGCTGAAACGGGAACGGGTTAACAGGCGTGTTTACAGATCTTGCGCGCAGGCCAGATCGGATATCTTCGACTACAACAATGAACGGATAAAACTGAATTTAAACGGCCTGAGCCCTGGGCAATACCGTACTCAGGCCATTTCAATAACCGCAGGAAATGTCCAATATTAAGCGTTCACTTCACCACCTGAGCGCGGTTTTCCGATAAGAAAAAAAGATCATTCCATGAATTTCAGGCTGTCAAAATAATGGCAGCACAGGCCATCCTCATGGATTCTCTGAAGCGAATCAACCTTTTCCTGTTCAGACGCTGACGCACTGACACCGCAGGTCAGTATCAGCATATTGCCCTTGTCCTGCACCATCAGCATACGGCTGGCCAGATACGTCTCTGACTGTGCGCCCGTACGGTTCACCTTCAGGTCAACCATGACAGCAGGCCTTCCTGCATGCGTTAACGCCTTCAGGCCACCCACCTGTGTTCCCGAGACACTGCCCAGCACATGTATCCATTTTGCCCGCCGGGGAGAATTGTCAAACCCCGCCTCATCCCCGAAAAGAATCCCGGCATCCTCGCCCAGCGCCATCGCCTGCAACAGCAGATGCGTATTGTAGCCATCCGCTTCATGGCGGAAAGTCCGGATGATCGTCGAACGCGCCTGATCCTCCTCCATCGTCCAGTCAGCCGGATACGAAACCTGCACCCGCATCCCCAGCGCCTTTGGTTCGTCAACCGTATCGTACACTGCATAGCCGTCAGTCGCTGTCGTGGCGCACGATGCCAGCAGTACAGCTGCCGCAGCCAGCACCATTGGCCTTATTATTCTCATCATCACGCATCCTCCCTGTTCATCTATTCATGTCCTTTGGCATCAGTCCCCTCTGCGCTTTTCCGGCAACAACTTCACGCTGTCAAAGAAAGATTTGCAGGCCATATTTGCACTGGTCGCATACAGCTTGTCCACTGCGGCCTTTTCTGACGGCGGGCCACTCACGCTACAGGTGAGTATCACTCCCCTGCCATTATCATAAATATTCAGCGTCTGTATTCTCACATAGCGCATCTCATCCTCAGCGGAAGGGCGCATCGTAACTGCCATAAAAACAGCCGGTCGGCCATCTGCCGTCACATCGCTTATCTCCTGTACTGTCGCAGTCGGCAAAAACGCCATCGGTCTTCTCCAGTACTGCTGCCTTTCTTCTGCCGGTGGTGAGCCTGGCAGGGCAAAACCGGCCTTCGCATCCTCCTCATCCAGGTCAACAAGCTGCAGCATCAGGTTTTCCTCCAACTCCCCGCTTTTACGGGTAAACTCCTGCACCACATAACCATCCATGTGCTCATGTGCGCCAAACCCTTTCGGAGAAGTCACCAGAATACGAATACCCGATACCTTCTCATGGCCCGCTGTATCAAAAACCGTCCCGTCAGCTGCTGCCAACCCTGAAAAAAACAGTCCCGCCATCACCAGCAGCATCCCCGCCAGCCGTTTCATCATCATTTTCTCCCACCCTCCTGCCGCTTTTGCGGCGTACTCTCCTTGAACACCAGGCTCTCAAAAAACATCCCGACATCCCCCGCTTCACCCTCTTTTTGATACCTTAGCACCTTCTCCCGGTCTTCCGGGCGGGCCATGACCATATAATTCAGCAATACCATTTTTCCGTCTGCATAAACCATCTGCTTTTGGACACGCATGAAAATCGGCTGAGGCCCCTTCTCATCCGGCCGTTCCAGATTCACCACAACGGCAGGGTATCCACCCGCCACCGTATCGTCAAATGACAGCAACTTCATCCCGGCGCGCTTCCTGAAACAGCTCGCAACCACTCTTTCACGCGTTTTCCTGTCCGCTCCCGGTCTCAACGCAAAAAGCGCCCCTGCCTCCTGCCGCGTGATAGGATTTACCTGCAGTTCCAGCACCTGTGCCCCATTATCTTTCCCATATCCCGCAGCAAAAAGCACATTGCCCTTCGGCTTTAACACCTTCCACTATCCGGGGCAGCTCACCTGCAAATGCAGCCCGAGCGCTTCCGGATTGTCTGCCGTATCAAAAACCCTGCCGTCAGCGGCGGATACTCCTGCGGCAAAGAGGGCCAGGACCGCCATCATCCATCTGAAGTATTTCATCGTCCATCCTCTCGATCACCTCCGGCCCGTTCACTCCCGTATTTTCCATAAAACGCAGGCTCTTCAGAAAAGGCTGACAAGCCGTTTTGCTGCTTTTCGCATATCGCCTGTCAACAGCCGCTTTCCTTTCTTCAGGGCCCGTTACCGTACAGGAGAGCATGATCATGTTTTTACCATCATACACAGTCAGCACCTCTAACTGTGAGTAATACGGTTTTCCCCGTTTTTTCGTGATATCGGTCCCGGCAACAAAGACCCCAGGCCACCCGTGGGCCTTCGTATCCCGGATATCCCGCAGCCATTTGTTTTTCCCGGTCAGCATCTTCCTCCACAGGCTATGCCGCTCCTTTTGGGAAAGCGCGCTGGGTACCGGCATGGCCTGCTTCACCCGCTTTTCAGACACATCAGGAAAGACATGCAGGATCAGTATCTCCTCCAGCTCCCCGCTTTTCCTCGTGAATTTCCGCACCTCATCGGCCTCCGCATCCTCGCGGCTTTCAAACCCCGCCGGATAAGCCACCTGGACCCGAACCCCTTTCGCCCTGGGCTG
>JAAZED010000300.1 GCA_012512465.1 Oxalobacter sp.
ACTATCAGCCGAGGGATAGTGAAGGCCATGCAGTGGATCTGAGAAAAGTGAAACCGTTCACCAATCTCAAACGATGCAGAGACTGCGGAGCATGTGCAAAAGCGTGTCCGATGGGTTCAATAAACCCGGACGATGTCAGCCAGGTGACAGGCATTTGCATAAAATGCTGTGCCTGCATAAAAAAATGTCCGGTCAAGGCGCGCCATTTTGATGATCCGACTTTTCTGTATCATAAAGAAGAGCTGGAAACAGATTTTACCCGGCGGGCTGAACCCGAGTGGTTCCTGTAGCCCCCTTTTAATCTTTTCAGGCTTACATTCCCCTGAACTGCGAGCAACTGACAAACACCTTCAGTGACGGTTTGACCTCTTTCTGCCGACACCACTTGGCGGAGAGCTTCAAAAGCTCCTTGATGTCCCGGCCCGATATGCCGTCAAACTGCCTGACCAGATCGTTAATCAGCTTGTCCGACAGTTTTACGTCAAACTGCTCTGCCAGCACTTTCCATATGCGCCTGGCTGCTTCCGGCACCGGCGGCTCATACACGATAGTGGCAATGCAGCGTGAGGATATGGCATCATCCACATCATTGACCCGGTTTGTCGTCAAAAACAGCAGGCCGTGGAAGTATTCCAGGGTGCGTAAAAAAGACGCTACTACGGCATTGTGGTCAATGTCATGTCCCCGCTGGCGGATATAGACATCCGCTTCGTCAATCAGCATGACGGCTCCCCAGCGCTGTGCCCTTTTGAGTATCTTGTCGAGATTCACTTCAACTTCGTCAGACATGACACCCAGTTGCCCGGAATGCACGCGGTAAAGCGGCCGCTCGGCGATTTCCGCATATACCTCGGCTGTCAGCGTCTTCCCCAACCCCGGTGCGCCCTTGCAAAGAATCGTGGTTCCGCCCGATTTGCCGGGAATAATATCCTCCATCAGCACATCCATGTCCTGCGTGAGGATATCGACAAGATCCCGGTGAGAGTCAGGCAGAATCAGCTTGTCACGCAGGTTGGGGTTATAGACGTACTCGGTCAGGTTGTTTACATGGATCCACATATTGGTATGGGCTTCCAGGTTGAAGCAGAAAATCTTGGGATGAATGGGAATTTCCGAGTACAGCTTGCCAAACTGGCCCCATAGCGGTGAATCAAGCTGCGTGAAAAACTTGCGCTGCATGATGCCTTCATCATTGACCACCTTGGCAGGCCCTTCAAAGGTCACCCGTTCACTATTCCTGTTCCCCTTGTCAAAATCCACCTCAATACCGCCGCGTGTCGCAACAAATTGCGCATTATGCATCACGAAATAATCGGAAAATTTGGCAAGCGATGCCCGGTATTGTTCCTTGAGATCCTGGGTTTCCTTGACATACCCCTTTGCAGCAAGAATATCGGCTATCCGCTTTGGCATCAGGTCATCGGCAAAAAAGTAAAGGAAACGGCTGACCGGCCGCTGCGTATAGTCAACACTCAACTGCGGGCTGTTGGCGATAAGCTGCACCGCCACGTTCGGTGGTGCTGAGCGTCCCTCCTGGAGATATATATTATTGACCAGCCAGGGCATCTGCTCACCCTTCCCGCCAATGCTGTAAACCCAGCCGTCAATCGTGTCGTGCAGAAGATAGCGGCTTAGCCCCTGCACAAACATCTTGAGTGTGCTGATTTCGATATTTGACGGATCTTTTTCCGCCTGGCGCATACTAATGATCGTATTGGCGGCAGTGGAATGGCCCTCTTCTGCCAGCCTTTTGTAAAGCCAGTCTTTCTGGGGCTCATCAAGCTGATTGAAATAGATCGTGATCTCATTATCGTCACGTTGCAGAAGATAGGCTGGCAGATTCTGTGCCCATGCCATGTCCGGATAATTTGATCTGGCTTCCCTGGCCAGTGCAGTGGAAATGGTGATAGAAATTCCCTGGTATTGTTCGTTTCCCATATGCTGTGCTCCGGTGATGGCAATTCCTGTTTTGTCCCCTGGGCACCGGTACTGATTGAAAGCCTGGAAAAGGCTATGAACCTTGTTCATCCGCAAAGGTGGCACGCGTCTGTTGACGCTCGTAATCCGGGGCAGACTGCTTTACTTATAGCATATTTCCCGGCTGTCTGCCCCCGAAGAATTGACACCTAAAACCATGTAACCCTCTGTTTTTTCACATCATCTGACAGGCATGCCGGATAACGGTGAAAACCATAATCCCGTCATTGATCAAACGCCTGCCGATGCTTTGACATGGCGCAAACAGCAGGAGACAAAAAGGAATCTTTCACGGAAATGCCGCTCCAACAAGAGCACACAAACCATCAAGGAGATAAACCATGTGTAACATTAACGATGCCAACAAAAAAAGCCAGCAGAACGCCGGTGCCCAAAACGCGAAAGACAGCCTGAGCCAGTCGGAAAGACTGCGTGAATTCCAGGAGTCGGAGAAGGAAAAAGCCGCTACCCAGGGTAAGCCACAGACAAACGAAAGACAGGGCGACAGCTGCGAAGGCTTTGACTGCATGTAATCGTTACAGAAGCAAAGCGTAAAAAGCCAGGGAAAATCCCTGGCTTTTTTCTGCTATGGGCCTTCTTTTATGCGGATTATCCGTATTCCACTACATTCGTCCAGCGCACCAGAAATTCCCGTTCAACAGGCTGGCCTTTCACCAGATGGCTTGCGGCGACAACAGGTAGCCACTTCTGCACATAATCGGGGCTGCAGCCGGTTTTGTTACAGAACATAGTGAAATATTTTTCCGCCTGCTCATCGTGGCCAGCCAGCCTGAACAGCAGATAGGTTCTGGCGGCATCAGCGCTGGCATTGCCCTGCGTGGCATGTGACCAGTCAGTCACATAAAATTCACCGGAATCAGTGATGATGACATTGGTCGGATTCATATCGCCATGGCACAGCTTGAAATTTTTCGGCAGGCTGCCCAGCCTGGCGTGGAGCTCAAATTGTGTCGCCTGGTTCAGGCCCGATAGCCCGATCCGCTCATACATTTTGTCTGTCAGGTGACGCAGCTTCATTGACGCATACTCATGCATGGCGACCTGGACTTCCACCATGCGTTCCAGGAAGGCATCGGCCCTTGCCGGGTCTTCCTCCATAAGCTGGGCGAGTGTCTTTCCTTCAATGAATTTCGTCACGATAGCCCATTGGCCGTCAATTTTCCTGACAGCCTCCAGCGGCGGAACCGGAAAGCCGGTTTCTTCCACCATGGCATGGTTGTGCGCTTCATTGAAAATATCTGCCGCCGAATACCCCTTTTCAAACAGCTTGATCGCAACATCCCCTTCCCGGTAGATGACCTTGTTGGGGCGGGTGGCAATAATCGATTCAGGTTTCATGATTTTTCTCCCCTGCCGTAATAAGCATTCAGATACATCTGCCGGATCTCGGCAAGTAGCGGATAACGCGGGTTGGCTCCCGTGCACTGGTCGTC
This sequence comes from Oxalobacter sp., assembly GCA_012512465.1. Classification (GTDB taxonomy): domain Bacteria; phylum Pseudomonadota; class Gammaproteobacteria; order Burkholderiales; family Burkholderiaceae_D; genus Oxalobacter; species Oxalobacter vibrioformis. The sequence continues at coordinate 3,432 of JAAZED010000300.1, forward strand.
AAACGCCTGCTCGGTCATTTCATCCAGCCGGGCAAGGAAATCCGCTTCCTCCACACCGTACTCCCGGATGGTCTTCGGAATAGCGACCCGATCCTTCAATGCCTCAACCGCAGTGACAAGGCGCTCGAATTTCTCCTCATGGTTCTGTCCATCCAGGCCCAGCGCATCAGCAATCTCGGCATAGCGCGCAAGCGTGTTCGGATAGCCATACTGCGAGAAAGTGCCCATCCGCAGCGGGGTTTCAGACGCATTGAATCGCATTACCTCGCCTATCAGCAAGGCATTGGCCACCCCGTGCGGCAGATGGAAAAGCGCGCCCAGCTTGTGCGCCATCGAATGACATACCCCCAAAAAGGCATTGGCAAAGGCCATGCCAGCCATCGTTGCCGCATTGGCGGTCTTTTCACGGGCCAGCGGATCATTGGGGCCATTGTCATAGGCTTGCGGGAGATAATTGAAGAGTATTTTCAATGCCCCAATGGCAAGGCTGTCCGTGTAATCCGTGGCCAACATGGAAGCATAGGCTTCCAGCGCATGGGTTACCGCATCCATGCCGGAGGCGGCAGTCAGCCCCTCTGGCGCATTCATCATCAGATCGGTGTCGATAATCGCCATGTGCGGCATCAGCTCATAGTCTGCCAGCGGATACTTGATACCGGTGCTTTCATCGGTAATCACGGCAAAAGGCGTGACTTCCGATCCGGTTCCGGCGGTTGTGGGCACAGCGATAAAGTAAGCCTTTTCGCCCATCTTCGGAAAAGCATAAATGCGCTTGCGGATATCGATAAACCGCATGGCCATATCCTGGAAATCAACATCCGGATGCTCGTACAGCACCCACATGATCTTTGCCGCATCCATGGGAGAGCCGCCGCCCAGCGCAATGATGCAGTCGGGCTGGAAAGCGGCCATCTGCCGGGCGCCCTCTCTCGCACAGGCAAGCGTCGGATCAGGCTCCACATTAAAAAAGGTGGTGTGCGTGATGCCCATTTCATCAAGCTTGGCGGTAACACTGCGGGTATAGCCATTTTCGTACAGGAAGTGGTCTGTCACG
>JAAZED010000301.1 GCA_012512465.1 Oxalobacter sp.
GGTGGGTGTATACCCCATAAAGTTCTGCAACCACAGCGGTGTCATCACGTTCTGTCCGAAATGGCAGCCAAAGGCCAGCGCGATCGTGAAAAGGCAGGCTGTATACCCTCGATGCCTAAATACCCGGAGATTAACGATGGGATGTTCTTCTGTCAGCTCCCAAATCAGGAAGGCAAAAAAACCGATAACGGCAACAATCGCCAGTGTCACGATGTAGTTGGAAGAAAACCAGTCCAGATCCTTGCCTTCATCAAGCATCAGTTGCAATGCGCCAACCCAGACAATGAGGAGAACCAGGCCGACAATATCAATGGGAGCCCGTTCGGTTTTCTGGGGGAGACGCCCCAGCACCCGCCAGACAATCCAGCTGCAGACAACAGCAAGCGGCACATTGATCAAAAAGATCCAGTGCCAGGAATAGTTGTCACAGAGCCATCCGCCCACGAGCGGGCCCAAGACAGGGGCCATCACCGTGGTCATTGCCCATAATGTGGTGGCGGTCATTGCTTTTTCCCGGGGGAAAATACGTAAAAGCAGTGTCTGGGTCAGCGGCATCATGGGGCCGCCAGCCAGCCCCTGCAGCACGCGGGCACCCACCAGCATTCCCAGCGAATTGGCCAGACCGCACATGGCGGAAAAAAGACCAAAGAGAAACATGGCGATGGTAAACGAGCGGACAGAGCCAAAACGTGATGCCAGCCAGCCGGTAAGGGGAACAATAATCGCCTCTGCCACCGCATAAGAGGTAATAACCCACGTCCCCTGGCTGGTACTGGCGCCCAGGCCACCGGCAATACTGGTGACCGAGACATTGGCAATCGTCATATCCAAAACAGCAATGAAGTTGGCCATGGAAAGCAGGATGGCCATCATCCACAGCTTTTTTCCTTCAAATGGCTTGTCCAGGATTGGCATGGTCGAATTGTCCTGTCAGTGCCGGCTGTTACGGTGCATCGCGCGTATCCACCGTCACCGTCATGGAAAGCCCTACCGACAACGGGTTGGCTTTCAGCTCTTCAGGGTCAAGACGGATACGGACAGGAAGGCGCTGGACCACCTTGATCCAGTTACCGGTCGCATTCTGTGCCGGGATGATGGCAAAAGCCGAACCCGTGCCACCGGAAAAACCTTCCACGATGCCGCTATAGGTAACAGACGAACCATAAAGATCGGCATACAGTTTGGCCTTTTGTCCGGCACGCACGCGTTCCAGTTGCCCTTCCTTGAAATTGGCATTCACATGCATTTCCTGCACGGGTACAACCGACAGCAGCACATCCCCGGCGGCAACACGCTGTCCCACCTGGACACTCCGTTTTGCCACCACGCCATCCACCGGCGCACGCACCGTGGTCCGCCCAAAATCCACCTCGGCCTGATCCACCCGCGCCTTTGCCTGTTCGATTGCAGCTTTGGCGGCCTGGATGGATGCCTTGCCTGAAGAGAAGGCATTCTGCGCCCTGGTCAGTTCATCACCGGAAACCGAGCCATCTCTCACCAGTGCCTGCCTGCGTTTGAGGTCAATCTTTGCCCTGGCATAATCCGATTCGGCAATCGCAAGCTCGGCAACGGCGTGTTCGGCATCCGCTTTTGCCTGGGCTAACGCCAGCCGGGCATCCACCTCGTCAATCACCACCAGGATTTCACCTTCCTTCACGCGCTGGGTGTCCACCACCCTCACCTCCTGCACCGTGCCGCCCGTAGAAGGTGTCACCTGGGCGACTTCGACAGCGGTATAGGCATTGTCTGTCTCGATGAAGTACGATCCCCAGAAAAACCAGTAAATCCCCCAGGCCACCGCACAGACAAGCACGACACAGCCCAGCAGGATGAAACCTTTTTTCCGGCGGACAGCGGCCGGTTTTTCAAATTTTTCAGAAGACTCGGATGATTGCGTCATAAACGTCTCTTTTCTTTTATTCCCTGTTTTCAGATGGCGCCGTGTATCCGCCACCCAGTGCTTTTATCAGTGCGACATCCAGTGTGAAGGAGCGGGACTGGAGATCGCTTTGCTGGCGCAGATTGGCCAGGAGGGTTTCTTCTGCTGCCAGCACTTCAATGTAATTGGACAGCCCGCCGTGGTAGCGGTTGTTGACAATATGGTGCGCTTCACGGGCGGCAACCACCGCCTCATTGATCTTGACGAGTTGCCGGCCGAGCGCTTTCTGGCTGACAGCCGCATCAGCCACCTGCTGCAACGCCTGGGTCAGCGTCAGGTTGTAATTGCCAATCGCTTCTTCCAGGTCGGCCTGCGCGACAAAAAGCTGTGCCCTCAAC
>JAAZED010000302.1 GCA_012512465.1 Oxalobacter sp.
AAGGTGCGCTGATTAAAACCATGAATATCGGGGCGGCTGATGCCGGTGTGATCCCGGTTTCATGGGATGGCTCAACGAATGATGGCGATACGGCACTGCCGGGCAAATACACCTTTACGGTGGAAGCCGCTTCCGGTAGCCAGTCGGTCAAGGCCAATCCGCTTGCCTTTGGCGAGGTACTGAGCGTGACAAAGGGGGCAGACAACAGTGTGCTCCTGAATGTGCTGACGGTTGGTTCTGTGAAGCTGTCTGACATTCGCCAGATTCTTTAATTAATACTATTCCTATATAGCTGAATCACTATATAGAAAGAACTAACAAGCAGTTTGACAGGAGATAACAATGGGTTTCCAACAAGGTTTGAGCGGCCTTAAAGCAGCATCCACTTCACTGGATGTAATTGGTAATAACGTGGCCAATGCCAGTACCGTGGGCTTCAAGCAGGGGCAGGCACAGTTTTCCGATATTTATTCGATGACCATGCATACCGCAGCGTCTAACCAGGTGGGTATCGGCGTATCGGTCATGCGGGTACAGCAGCAGTTTACCCAGGGTAATGTGACACCTTCAGCCAATTCACTGGACCTGGCGATTAATGGCAATGGTTTTTTCCGTTTTCAGGATGAACTGGGTTCCGTCCTTTACTCCCGTAACGGTCAGTTGGAGCTGACCAAGGAAGGCTACCTGGTCAATGGTGCCAATCACAAGTTGACGGGCTTTCCTGTCGATCCGAATACGGGACTGGTGGCATCCGGCGCAGCGACTGTCATCCAGTTGCCGACGGCATATATTGAGCCGAAAATCACCACCAAGGTCACATCGGTGCTTAACCTGGATTCGAGAGAGGATCCTGTTACGGTGGCACCGTTTGATCCGACCGATCCGTTGAGCTATAACGATGCCACGGCAATTGATGTGTATGACAGCCTGGGCAATATGCATGTACTGCAGACATTTTATGTCAAAACGGGGCCGCCACCGGGTACGCCTGGCAACGGAACCTGGGATGTTTATGCCTATGTTGACGGGAATGTGGTTGATAACACGCTTCCGCCGGGTGGGACAGCATTTGGTCAATTGGAGTTTGATGAATATGGCGCACCACAGAATCCTCCCGGACTTTCTCATCCATTACAGATTCCTGGTATCAATGGTGCGGCTGACCTGACATTGACGGTTGATTTTTCGGGGACTACCCAATACGGTTCGACTTTTGCAGTGAATGACAACCAGCAGGATGGCTATGCTTCCGGGCGTCTGACGGGCTTTTCAGTGGACCCTTATGGCAATGTGCTTGGCCGTTATTCCAATGGTGAAGCGAAAGTGCTGGCACAGATCTGCCTCGTGGCTTTCCGCAATCCCAATGGACTCAATCCCATCGGCGACAATGAGTGGGTCGAGACCCTTGAGTCCGGTGCGCCCATTATCGGTTCGCCGCTGACGGCATCGCTTGGCCAGATCAATGACTATTCGATTGAGGAATCCAATGTGGATCTGACAGAAGAGCTCGTTGACATGATTGTGGCGCAGCGGGTGTACCAGGCCAATGCGCAGACCATCAAGACGCAGGATGCGATCCTGCAGACCCTGGTGAGCATGAGGTAATAAGGACTGACGGAAACATTTAAGGGAACAGGGATATGGACCGGCTGCTATACACGGCAATGACAGGGGCGATTCACACGATGAACCAGCAGGCGACAACGTCGCACAACCTGGCAAACGTGACCACCACGGGCTTTCGGGCCCAGGTGGATTCTTTCCGTGCCGTGCCGGTTATCAGCGAAGGATCGCCTACCCGGGATTTTGTGGTCGATGCCGAAGTCGGCACTGATTTTCGCCTGGGTGCGATCCAGCAGACTGGCCGTATCCTTGATGTGGCCCTGATTAATGAGGGCTGGCTGGTGATTGATATGCCGGATGGCTCGGAAAGCTATACGCGCCACGGCAGCCTGGTGACAACGCCACAGGGTCTCCTCCAGACGCGGGAAGGTTATAACGTCAAGGGGCTGGAAGGGCCGATTGTCCTGCCGACTGATATTCCGTACACGATTGAAACGGATGGAACGATATCGGCAATGGATGACACGACCACTCCCAGGACGGTTATGGTGATCGGGCAGCTGCGGCTGGTCAATCCTCCCCAGGACCAGCTGGTGCGCGGCACTGATGGTTATTTCCGGATGAAGGACGGGACGCTTCCGGCCTTTGATCCGGGGGTCAAGCTGGTCAATGGGTCACTGGAAGCCAGTAATGTCAATCCGGCTGAGACGCTGGTGAATATTATCAGCCTGGCGCGGCAGTTTGAATTGCAGATGAACATGATCAAGCATGCGGATGAAAATGCAAGCCGCGCTATCGGTATTCTCACGCTGAACGGCTGATGATTTCAGTGGGTTGGTTGCAGTAGTTAATTGTTTTTGAAAGGGGTTTTATTATGATGCGATCGTTGTGGATAGCCAAGACCGGCCTGGATGCGCAGCAGACGAATCTGGACGTGATTTCAAATAACCTGGCAAATATCAGCACAGGCGGTTTCAAGCGTTCGCGTCCGATTTTTGAGGATCTGGTGTACCAGAACATCCGCCAGCCCGGCGCGCAATCCTCCCAGCAGACGTATCTGCCTACCGGTTTGCAGATCGGCACCGGTGTGCGCCCAGTGGCAGTGGAACGGATTCATACACAGGGTAATGTCCAGCTCACTGAAAACGAGCTGGATGTGGCAATTCGCGGCAAGGGCTTTTTCCAGGTGCTAATGCCTGATGGCACCACCGCCTATACGCGTGACGGCTCCTTTCAGAAGGATGACCAGGGACAGTTGGTCACTTCCAGTGGTTATACGATCCAGCCCACGATCGTGATCCCTGTGGATGCGCTTTCCATTACGGTGGCACGCGATGGTGTTGTGTCGGTCACCACGCCTGGCACGACCCAGGTAACCCAGGTGGGTGATCTGCAACTGGCGACTTTCATCAATCCGGCTGGTCTGGAGTCCATCAGTGAAAACCTTTATGTCGAGACTAACTCATCCGGTGCGCCGCAGGTAAACACACCGGGCTTAAATGGCTCGGGCACGCTGTTGCACAAATATGTTGAAACGTCGAATGTGAACATGGCAGAAGAACTGGTGAACATGATCATCGCGCAGCGCGCATTCGAGATCAACAGTAAGGCAGTTACCACATCTGACCAGATGTTGGGCAGGCTGACACAGCTGTAACAGGCTGAGAAGTAACGGAGGCGGTTTATGCGAATGAATTTGACAGTTTTGGCGATATTGGCGTTGTTGTTGGGTGGATGCGCTGTAACGCCGGATACCATTACCCATCAGCGCCCCGGAAGTAATACGCAATATGCGCAGCCGGCTGTCGGTGCGAATGGTGCGATTTTCCACCAGAATGCCTACCGTCCGATTTTCGAGGATCACAAGGCGCGACTGGTGGGGGACAATATTACGATCGTGATTACAGAAAGCAATCGCGCCACCAAGGCTGGCAGTGACAGTTCGGAGCGGACTAACAGCGCCAATTTTAACAAGCCGAGATTCTTTGGCAGTTCTTTCGAGAAAGTGGAAGCCTCTGGAAGCGGCATGCGTGAATATGAGGAAGAATCAGCGAAAAGTGCCAACAATGTGTTTAACGGCACCATAGCGGTGAGCGTGATTGATGTCGCGCCAAATGGCAACCTGATCGTCAGTGGTGAAAAGCAGATTGCCATGGATAACGGCTCTGAATTCATCCGCTTTTCCGGCGTGATTGATCCGAAGGATATCGCTATCGGCAATCAGGTAGCTTCGACCAAGGTCGCCGATGCGCGAATCGAGTATCGTACCAATACACGTATTGATGCGGCAGAAGTGGCCAGCAAGCTTTCCCGCTTCTTTCTTTCGGTGCTGCCGTTCTAGGCTTGAGGTTGTCAGGGTTTTGTACAGGAGTGAATATGTCACTATCAGTTAAAGCAATCGGTGCCTTTTTGCTGGGATTGGGGCTTTTTGCCTCGGTGCCGACTTATGCGGAGCGCATACGTGACCTGGCAACCATCCAGGGCGTTCGTAACAACCAATTGCTGGGATATGGCCTTGTCGTCGGTCTGGATGGCAGCGGTGACCAGACCACACAGACGCCTTTCACGGTGCAAAGTATTGTAAATATGCTCCAGCAACTCGGTGTTACCGTGCCGTTTAACAGCAGCAGCCTTCAGATGAAGAATGTGGCAGCGGTCATGGTCACGGCGAATCTGCCGCCCTTTGCCCAGCCGGGCCAGATGGTGGATGTAGTGGTTTCTTCCATTGGTAACGCCAAGAGCCTTAAAGGCGGTACGCTTTTGCTGACGCCCCTGAAAGGCGCAGACGGTAATATTTATGGCATGGCGCAAGGCAATCTGGTGGTCGGCGGTGCCGGCGCCTCAGCCGGGGGCAGCAGTGCGAAGGTAAATCACCTGGCAGCCGGACGTATTTCCAACGGTGCCACTATTGAGCGCGAGGTACCGAGCACCATCCATAACAGTGAAACGATTACACTGGAACTGACGGATACCAATTTTTCAACGGTCAGCCGCATGGTGGGGGCAATCAATACGCGTTTTGGCATGACAACGGCTTCTGCCGTGAATGGCAGGGTGATCAGAGTCAAGGCGCCGCAAAGCCCGGATGCGAGGGTGGCCTTTATTGGTGAACTGGAAAACCTCGATGTGACGCCGGCGATGCAATCCGCCAAGGTGATATTGAATGCGCGTACCGGCTCGGTTGTCATGAACCAGACGGTGACACTGGATACCTGTGCGATTTCGCATGGCAATCTTTCCGTGATCGTGAATACGGAAAATACGGCAAGCCAGCCCGCGCCTTTCTCCCAGGGACAGACCACCATGGTTGAGAACGCCCAGATCGAGATCAAGAAAGATGAAGGCGAGGTGATCCTGTTAAATCGGGCAGCAACGCTGGCCGATGTGGTTAAGGCGTTGAATTCCATTGGCGCCACGCCACAGGATCTGCTGGCGATTTTGCAGGCCATGAAGGCTTCCGGTTCGCTTCGTGCCGAGCTGGAAGTGATTTGATTAACCGCAGACATCGGGTTTGAAGCGGTGAAGGCAGTATGAGCGACCTGACGGAAAATGTGTCTTCTTCAGCCATGCAGGCGATCAATACGCGCAATCTGCATGATATCAAGGCGGTGGCGAACCGGGACGGTAATTCGCCTGCGGCCATGAAAGCGGCTGCCCAGCAGTTTGAAGCGCTTTTTCTTTCGATGATTTTGAAGAGCATGCGGGAATCACTGCCGCAGGACGGGCTTTTTAATTCGCAGCAGACGAAGCTGTATACCCAGCTTCTGGATGAGGAAGTCAGCCAGCATGTGGCCAAACAGGGGATTGGCCTGGCTGACCAGATGCTCTGCCAGATGGTGGCAACCGGTCTTTTGAATGCGGAAGAGACCGAGCCGTATCTTTCCAAGCGCCAGATTTCCACATCCGTGGATGCGTACCGTTCGATGTCGATTGGATCGGCCAGGGAGCAGGCATCTTCACTGCTGCAGGGGCAGCATTCGATTTTCCGTTCGGAAGGCAAGGCGGCCGAAGCAGTGACACGGCAGGGGACGCAGGCACAGGCGATCACGCTGCCGGGTGTGGATGCAGGGGATAAGCCCGCTTCTCTTCCAGGCCATGTGAAAGCCTTTACGGACAAGATGATGTCGCACGCGAAAGAAGCCAGCAGGACAACGGGTATTCCGCCGGAATTCATGCTGGCACAGGCGGCACTGGAAACGGGCTGGGGCAAAAAACAGATGCTGCATCCAGATGGTTCGCCCAGCCATAATCTTTTTGGCATCAAGGCCAATGGCTGGGGCGGCAAGACCGTGGATGTGCTCACCTCGGAATTTGAGAACGGCAGGATGATCAAGAAGGTGGAAAAATTCCGTGCTTATGATTCATATGCTGATTCGTTCAAGGATTATGCAAGATTATTAAGCGAAAACCCGCGTTATGAGAAGGTGATGAATGCACAGGACCCGGCAGCCTTTGCCTATGGCCTGCAGCGCGCCGGATATGCAACGGACCCGGAATACGGTTCCAAGCTCGTGCGGGTGATCAACAGGGTATCTCAGGGCTGATAAGGCCTTGAATGGAAAGATTAACGGGTTTGCTCAAGTTATTGGCCAAACAGCCGTAGTTAATCTGTAGAGATATAGGGAATCAGACATGGGAAATATCTACAGTATCGGTAAAAGTGCGCTTCTGTCGGCGAATTATGCAATCAGCGTCACCGGCCACAACATTGCCAATGCCAGTACGCCCGGCTATAACCGCCAGGTGATCCTGCAATCCGGCAAAATCGGGCAGCAGTTTGGTTTTGGTTTTGTGGGCAGTGGTGTCCAACTGGACGATATCCGGCGCGTGTATGATGAATTTTTAGGCAAACAGTTTCTTGATACCCAGTCGGAATCAAGCCGACTGGATACGTATTACAACCAGATTGCCAAGATCAATAACAAGCTCGCGGATGACACGGCGGGCGTTTCGCCTGCCCTGCAGCAGTTTTTCAGCGCGGTGCAGGAAATTGCCTCGACGCCGACTTCGGCGGCGACCCGTGAAGCCATGCTGTCTGATGCTGATATTCTGGCAGGGCGCTACAATAACCTGGCAAAGCAGCTGACGGAACAGCGCGATCTGGCCAATGCGCAGATCATCCATAGTGTGGAGCTGATCAATACCTATGGTCAGGAGATCGCCAAGCTGAATGACCAGATTGCCCGTGCGCAGATTGCGATTACGGACCCTGCCCCCAATGACCTGCTGGACCAGCGCGATTACCTGATCTCGCAACTGTCGCAGGAGATCGGTGTGCGCACGGTGGTCAACGGCAACAGCCTGGATGTGTATATCGGCAATGGCCAGCCGCTGGTGATCAACCATCAGGCTTTCCCGATGTATGCAGAATATTCTGCGAAAGATCCCCAGCAGGTGGAGATCGGCTATATCAATAATGGCCAGAAAATACAGATTCCGGAAAAACTGCTGACCGGCGGCAATATCAAGGGTTACATGGATTACCGCAATGAGCAGATTGAGCCGGTATTGAACCAGCTTGGCCTGATCGTCATTAACCTGGCGGCAGATTTCAATAAACAGCACAAGCTTGGCATGGACCTGAACGGGAACATGGGAGAGGATTTCTTTGACTTCAATAAAGAGGCTTCGGTGGGCAACCGGACGGGTACCGGCTCCGTCAAAGCCACCATCGATCTGGACCACGTCAAGGATCTCGTGTCAAGTAACTATCTGGTAGAGTATGACGGGACCAACTATAAGATCACACGCCAGTCTGATGGTCATGTCGCGTGGAATGGCCCGGCCATGCCCGCAACGGGTTCACCCCCGACAGGCACATTGATCGATGGTATTTATTTCACGGAGACGACACTTGCTCCGGGCGACGCGCTGGTAATCAAGCCTTTGAATGAGATTGCTGCCAGCCTGGATGTACTGATTTCCGATCCCAACAAGATTGCAGCCGCTTCTCCCGTCCGCACCGGCTCAGGGCCGAATGCGATTTCGGGAACAGATAACCTGGGTACCGGCAAGATTTCACTGGGTGAGGTAAAAGGTTCCAGCTTTGCTACTTCCGGTACGCTGACTTTTGATAAGACCACAGGTACCTTTACTACGGATTCAAATGTCTGGTATTACCCGCCGGATGGGAGTGCCCCCACCCTTTATATGGCAGGCGCTACCAATGTGCCGTACCAGGAGGGAGCCACCTACAACTTTGGTGATTTTGATTTCAGCATCACGGGTGATCCGGAAACAGGTGATACCTTCTTTATCGAACCAAATACAGGCGGCACAGGCGATAATCGCAACATGCTGGCGCTTGCCGCGTTGCAGGATGCCAAGACCATGTTGAATGGCACGGCTTCTTATCAGGGAGCCTATTCACAACTGGTCAATCGCGTTGGTGCGAAAACACGCGAACTGGAGGTGATGAGCACATCAACGGGCAACCTTTTGAATTCAATTTATGAAGAGCAGCAAAGCCAGTCGGGTGTTAACGGGGATGAGGAAGCCATCAACCTGATGCGCTATCAGCAGAACTACAATGCGGCTTCCAAGGTGATCCAGACGGCAAACGAAATGTTTGACGCGATCCTGGCAATTTTCTGATGGAGTAACGATCATGGCTTTTTTAGCACGAATCAGTCAAAACATGCAGTACGGGCAAAGCATGAAGCGCCTGTCCAATCTGCAGGCGCAACTGGATAAAACCCAGCAGCATCTTTCAGCCAATACCCGCCTTCTGACCCCGGCGGATGACCCGGTGGCGGCAGCGCGTGCGCTGGATCTGAAGCAGGGTAAATCGATGAATACGCAGTTTGCCAGCAATCGCGGCATCGCCGAGGATGCGCTGAAACTGCAGGAAAGCACTCTTAACAGCTTTACCGATGGTATTCAGCGGATACAGACACTCCTGGTGTCGGCCGGTAATGGCGGCTATGCCGAGGAACAGCTTCGTGTGGTGGCCGATGAAGTCCGTGCCATCCGTGACGAGATGGTGGGCTATGCCAATACCCGCGATGCTTACGGTAGTTATCTTTTCAGTGGACACAAGGCAGGTACCGAGCCATTTGACCTGTCAGTGCTCGGACAGGTCACCTATAAGGGTGACGGCGGGCAAATGAAGGTCCAGGTGGATGCTGCCCGTTTTATGGCCACAACCAATTCGGGAAAAGACATTTTCATGGGAATCAAGGGCATGACAGGCTCTACTGTTACGCCAAGCCGCAATGACCTGACAATTGATGTGGACATCAAGGATGAGGCGTTGCTGAGTATCCCGGCGCATAACTATGAGATCCGGTTCAGCGGAGACTCTCCTGCTGCATCGTATACACTCTGGAAAAACGGCGCCCAGATCGATATGGATGCAAACGGGAATCCGCTTCTCAATCCTGATGGAACCGTTATTACGCTTCCGATTGGCCCAGTTGATCTGACCAAGAGTGCCCCTTACACCAGCGACCAGAAAAACAAGATGGAAGTGGAATTTGACGGGGTGCGTTTTTCAGTCAGCGGTGAGGTATCCAATGGCGATACGGTAGGAATCACGCCTGGCGAACCTGTCAGAACCGATGTGTTTGACTATATCAATACAGCGCTTGGCTTGCTGGAAGGCACAAATCTGCAGTCCAACGGCGGCAGCACCAATCTGGCGCTGGGCCTGGAAGCGCTTCTCGGCAATATGGCTTCGGCACTCGATCAGGTGGTGACAGCGCAGGGTTTCGCGGGCACACGGTTGAAAGAGCTGGATGCACTGACGCTTTCCGGTACCGACAAGGATCTGCAATATACCGAATCGATCTCTGATCTGGAGGATCTGGATTATTACAAGGCGATATCCGATCTGTACCAGCAGCAGTTGACGCTGCAGGCGGCGCAGCAGACTTTCATGATGACAAACGGGATGTCGCTTTTTAACATGATGTAATGGTTTGAAGTAGTGTGAGGTGGGCTGACAGTTTTTAACTGTAACAGTCTTTGCGGCGTGAGCGACATGTGTCCCTCACGCCTTTTTTTATGGAACGAACCGGGCGCCGGGACAGCCAATCTCCGGGGGAAAGGTATGTTATATTGATATTTCCCTGAGGAAGTTAACTGAAAGGCTTGTCATGCCGGTAAATATTGATGAAATGGCAGGTACCATCCGGGCCATGCGGGCAACGCTTCTCTCCCTTATCGAGACGCATCCGCAGAAGGATAAACTGAAAAAACGGCTGAAAATTGCACGGGAATCCGAGTTTTCCATGATGTTGAACGAACGTGTCGCCGATGAGTATATTTCGGCATTTGAAGGCACCATGGCCTTTTACGAGGCGGCATCAGAGGAACTGAAGTAGGTGTTTTTTTCCATGCCAAAAGACGGGAAAGTATCCCGTCTTTTTTGTTGGCATTGCTTACATGATATGGCTGTTGCTCTGGACATACATCTCGATAGTTTCCAGCCCGTTATTGACCGTGTAGTGGTCATAGTAGCCGTCAAATCCCTCAAGCGCCATGCCGGACTGGCCTGCTGTCCAGGTATCGGATCCTGCCAGGATGGTATCGGCTTCATCCGCGCTGATGACAATGGCTTCAAAGGCGTTATCTCCCGTGAAGTTCTGGTTTTTGAGTGCATCAACCAGCGCATCAATGTCAATTGTGTCGGATTCACCGGTGAAGTCCAGGTGCAGGGGCTCAAAGCCGCTGGTATTGCCGGCCTTGATGCCGCCCAGGGCATTGCTGCCTGTCATGCTGGTGGCTGCATCCCTACCGAGTGACAGGATATCGCCCAGCATGCCTAACTGGTTCCCGTGAGTGCAGGATTGCTGGTGCGCATACATGAAGTCAGTGAATTGAGTATTCAGGAATTGCGCCGCCTGATGGGAGATGAGCGATCGCGCTATTCTGCTTACAAGGGCGTGGCGAGAGAAAAGAAGGCGAAGCCGAAAAAGCAGCGACAGGTCTCAGCGCTCAGGAAAAATCATTCCTCTGGATACATGATAACGAAGACAAATGAAGGAAAGGACGCGCGATAAGGGAAGCCTGGCCTAGCCGGAAAGTTTTTCTGCCCAGATTCTGATTTGTTCCAGCAGAAAAAGCCGGTCATCCCTGTGCAGGGGTTCCAGCTGTGAAATGATACTGTCAGCCAATGAGGCCGCGTTTGCCGAAGCGCCATCAAAGAAGATGGCCATGCTGACGTTGAGTTCGTCAGCGATTTTTTCAAGGGTCGGGATGCTGGGGGTGACTACGCCACGTTCTATTCTTGAGAGGGATACGGTGTCAATTCCAATACGTTCGGCGATTTGTGCCTGTGTTTTGCCTGCTGTTCTTCTCGCATGGGCGATCTTTTTTCCTATCCGTTGCGCTATGTCTGTCTTCATTTAGCCATCAATGGTTTATTACTCTGAACCCTGTGCTGGTCATGTTGTATTATATAGTGTAGTCACGAGATTGTCTAAAATTTAATTTTATGGCATGCTTCGCTTGTCTTTACTCACAAGCGAGGAGCATATGCCAACACCCGCACATAGACGACACGACATTTCTGACGCTGTTTGGAAAAAGCTTGAGCCGCACTTGCCTGGGCGCGAAGGAAGTTGGGGCGGTATCGCCCACGACAACCGGCGTTTTATCGATGCCGTCTTTTGGATCATGCGCACCGGCGCACCCTGGCGAGATTTGCCGCCCGACTTTGGCGGCTGGAGCAACACCCATCGGCGCTTTATCCGCTGGCGCGATAATGGTGTGTGGGAACGACTGCTTGAAATATTGATTGATGAACCTGATTTTGAATGGCTGATGATTGACGCAAGCCATTGCAAAGTCCATCCGCATGCAGCAGGAGCCAGAGGAGGTAATCAGGACATGAGTCGTACAAAAGGGGGCTCAACACAAAACTGCATTTGGCCGTGGATGCGCATGGTATGCCGGTCAGGGCTCTTGTTACACAAGGTACAACAGCAGATTGCACTCAGGCAGTTGCCCTGATTGATGGCTTTGCTGCCGGGAAGCTATTGGCTGACAAAGGATATGACGCCGATGCGATTCTTGTCCAGGCCGAGAGACAGGGGATGATATCAGTCATTCCCCCAAGGAAAAACCGCAAAAAGCAGCGCGATTATGACAAGGAGCTTTATAAGGCCAGGCACTTGATAGAGAACGCGTTTCTTCATTTGAAGCGGTGGCGCGGCATTGCCACCAGATACGCGAAGAATGCGGCATCATTCCTTGCTGCCATTCATATCAGATGCATCTTTTTGTGGGCGTCAGTCTCGTGACGACACCATCTA
>JAAZED010000303.1 GCA_012512465.1 Oxalobacter sp.
ATCATCACGCTCACATAAAGCAAAATGCAAATTTAAAATAGCAGTATTTTTTTCTGTGAGTTCGGTGTTTGTAATGACATCTTTGTATGATAGTAAATCAAAAGATGATTCATAATTAAGTATTTCGTTATCAATGACGAACGGAAGAAATACATCATTTATAATCATATCCGGACATTGATAATACTCTACAGGGCGATTTTCTAAGCTATCTGCAAGTGACTTTGTATGATCCTGTATGGATTTTGAGTTGTTTTTCAATAATGCAACGCTCAACCTTCCTCTAATTGCATAAATAAAAATATCTGAATTTATTTCAACATGTTCATCATTATTTATTTCGAACTTATCTTTCTCATCTATAACTGCTTTATAAAAATCGTCAGCCTTTTCAATATCTCCAGATTTAAGTAATTCTTCGGCAGCCGCAAGCCAGAGCCAAAGTTTGTTGCTATAGCTTGCTTTGCTGTTTAAGAAGGAAAACCATTGTTCCGCGGCTTTATGTTTCGCACGAACAGCTATTGTGTAACCTAACCAGATAAAATTTGCAGTAGATTCGATAGAAATAGCGGGGTTAAGTAGTTCGCAAACATCCTCTAAATTTTTGAAAGGATGGGCGAGAGCCAATTTTGCATATGGGGATAATACAAGTTGATTATTGGGGTAGGCTTTTGTTCCTTGAGTTAGCCATCCTATTCTGTTTTCAGAATCGTCGATAGTGTATCCGTACACTATATCAAGAATGTCATATGCGATGACAGGAGGAACACCTGATGCAAAGATGCGCTCTAATAAAGGTTTTATTTTTGATTTTATTTCATCTGATGCCCACTGTCGGCCCTCGAGCAGGCTGAAAGCATTAAAACAGTATGAAATGGTGGATTGTTTTGTTGGCGCAGAGGAATAAAGTTCAAGTGCTTGATGATAGTCTTCATTGCAATATAGACAGTAAGCCAGTTTCTCTTTGGTTTTCCATGTCGGATTCGATAAGTTTGAATAAACATCAATAGCATCACCGAACCTCATATTGATAGCATGTATATCGCCATGAATTTCTAAAAAATGATCCTTTTTAGTCCCATGACTATTTAAAGAATTTAAGAAATCTGAATTTACCTCATTCTTTGTAAAAAGCTCATGGAGGGTTAACGGTATGATTTTTTTTGTCTTTTTCTTGCTCATAATTCAAACTTATCTATAGTAACCAACGAAATATCTCAGCATTCTCAACTATTTGTGAGTTATTTTACTATCGAAGACCTATGGATTACGCTTAGTAAAGCCCGTTTTTGACAGCCATGCCTTCCAGGGCTATATTGGTGCCTTGATCATTGCCAATAGCAGGCAGTCAGCCGCTGCTGAAATAACCCATGCTACACGTCGCAGTAAATACCGTTACCGATTTCTTTGCCCGCATTGACCGGTACGATGCCATCATCGATGTGCGCAGCCCCGCCGAATATGCGGAAGACCACATTCCCGGCGCCATCAATTGCCCGGTGTTGAACGATGAAGAACGCGCACGGGTGGGTACGCTCTACAAGCAGACCAATCCCTTCGAGGCCAAAAAAGTCGGCGCAGCACTTGTTGCCAAAAACATTGCAACCCATATCGAACAGCGCTTTATCGATATGCCGCGCCAATGGAAGCCGTTGATCTATTGCTGGCGCGGCGGTAACCGCAGCGGTGCCATGGCGCATATCCTCTCAAAGATCGGCTGGCATGCCGAACAGCTTGAAGGCGGCTATAAAAAATACCGTCGCCAGGTCATTGACGCACTGGATGAAACCCCTGCGCACTACACCTTCAATGTCATCTGCGGCACGACAGGCAGCGGCAAAAGCCGCCTCTTGCAGGTACTGGCCGGTGAGGGGGCGCAGGTACTCGATCTGGAGCAGCTCGCGGCCCACCGCGGATCAGTGCTTGGCAACATTCCCGCAGAGCCGCAGCCCTCACAGAAATGCTTCGAAAGCCGCCTGTGGGATACCTTGCGCCGCTTTGATCCGGCCCGCACGGTTTTTGTCGAATCCGAAAGCAAGAAAGTCCGCATGCTGCGCGTACCGCAAGCATTGATGGAACGCATCCGCGCCTCGCAATGTACGGCGGTGAACCTTTCCCGTCCAAACCGCATGCGATTGCTGATGGAAGACTATGTGCATTTTGAGCGCGATCCCTTGTGGCTGAACGAAAGGCTCTCCCGCCTGACCCTGCTGCACGGGAACGACAGGATCGCCCACTGGCACGAGCTTGCCCTGTCAGGCCAAATGGAAACCCTCATCGGCGAACTGCTGGCCGATCATTACGACCCTTTGTACGAACGCTCCATCCATCGCAATTTCCTTTGTGCACAGGACGCCCGCCCGCTGGAATTATCCGGTATCGCTGAAGCCGATTTTCGTGCCGCAGCACAAAAACTGATGGCGGGCTGAGTCTTCCCGCCGGTTGTCAGATCAGTTCACCCATCGCCGCAAAAAGCGCTTCCCTGTCCTTGAATACATCGGGCGGCAGGGTTTCGATCCGGCTGCCCTCATGCAGCACATGCACATGCTCGGCCAGCCGGTGTGCCTGGCTCAAGCTGTGGGAAACCACAACAAGGGTATAACGCGCTTTCAGTTCCAGCAGCAACTCTTCAATCTGCCGCGCCGCCTTGAAGTCCAGCGAGGCCGTCGGCTCATCAAGCAGGAGAATCTCCGGCTGGAGGGCCAGCGCTCGCGCCAGGCACAGGCGCTGCTGCTGGCCGCCCGAGAGCGTTGCGGCGGGAGAGGAAAGACGATCTTTTACCTCATCCCACAGGTGCACATCACGCAGGACCTGCTCAATACGGCCCTGGCTTTCCGAAGCACAAAGCGAGAGGGTCGCCTCAAGCGGCATGCTGATATTGCGCGTGATCGACAGCGGCAGCACATTCGGATTCTGGAACACCATGCCGACGCGCCGCCGGAGGGTTTCCGCCGGTATATCGTGCCCATAGGCATCCACCCATTTGCCGCCCAGTTGTACGCTCACCTTGCCCCGTGTTTCACAATCGGGAAAGCATTCGTTGAGCCGGTTGATCGCGCGCAGGAGCGTCGTCTTGCCTGACCCGGAGCGCCCCAGGAGAAAGGTCGGGCCGCCGGATGCAATGGCAAGGCTGATATCGTCGATCACCGGTTTGCCGGAAAAGCGGACAGACAGATGCTCCAGACGTATCGCGGCGGATGTCACGCGGCACCTCCGGTTTTCCATTGCTGCTGAAGCCGTTTTTGCAGCCATCGTGCGCAGGCAAACATCAGGCCCGTCAGGATAAGGAGCACCACCGCCGCGCCAAATGCCTGTGTCAGCTCTGCCGGTGACTGGTGCTCAGCTGCCAGATAATAGATATGAAAGGGCAGGGCTTCATATTTGCCCGTGAGCGAGGAAGGTGTACCGGCATTTGCCACTGCCCCCGTCATCAGGATAACAGCCGTATCTTCCGCCGCCCGGCCGATAGCCAGGATAATGCCGCTGAAAATGCCGGGCAGCGCCGCCGGAAGCAGGATGCACCAGACGATCTGGCCGTGGGAAAGCCCCAGGCTTGCCCCGGTAAGGCGCAAGCCAATCGGCAATGCGGTTACTGAAAGGCGTGTTGTGCTGATCAGGTAGGGCAGTACCAGCACGGCAAGGCACAGGGCGGACAGCACCAGGCCCGTATTGGCATCTGGGGAAACTGTCTTGCGCAGAAAAAGGATCAGGGCAAAGCCGAAAAGCCCGACCAGGATAGACGGCATGCCGGCCAGCACATCCACGAAAAATGAAAGGGCGTCACGAAAACGCCCGTGCGTGTATTCAGCCAGGTAAACCCCGGTTGCCACCCCCAGCGGAATGGCAATCACCATCGAGAGCAGCACCAGTGCCAGCGTGCCGACGCAGGCAGGCCACAGCCCGTCAAATACGGGTGCGCCGCGAAAGAGGGCGTCCAGTGCGGGGGTATCACCAAAAAAGAGGGAAGACGACCACCCCGGCACGCTTTTGACGAGCAGGAAAACGAGCATCACGGCCAGTGCCATCAGGACAGCGCCTGTTGACAGCCACGAGCCGATGGCGACAATTTTTGTCAAGCGCGAAGCCCTAGGCACGACGTCCCTCCTGCCTCAGGCGGTAAAGGACCACATTGACACCCACTGATACCCCAAACAGCATCAGTCCGCAGGCAAAGAGCGAACCATACGCCATACTCTGGCTGTCAGTCGACACAACGAGGGCAATATGCGCGGTCAGCGTACGAATCGAGTCCAGCAGTGAATGCGGCAGTTGTGGTGCATTGCCTGCCAGCATCAGCGAAATCATGGTGTCGCCAACCGCACGGCCAAAACCAAGTGCAAGCGCCATCAATAACCCGTGCCGCGAGAGCGGCAGCGTCAGGCGGAGAAACTGCTGTGCCCGTGAGAGCCCGAGCGCCATCGCAGAAAGGTGCATTTCCTCGTGCAGGAGGCGAAACTGGTTATCAAGCACCAGCACAATGGTCGGCAATACCAGGAGCGCCAGTGTGAGTAATGCTGCCAGCCAGGAAAACCCTGAGCCGGAAAAACCATCGCGCAAGAGAGGGATCAGCAGAAAAGCTGAAACCAGCCCGTAAACTACCGTCGGAATACTGGTCATGAAACGCACGATGCCCAGCAATGGCCGGGCCAGGCGGGAAGGGCCGATGCCGTGAATGAATCCGCAAAGCCCCACACCAACAGGAAAGGCGATCAGCATGGCAGATACAGCCAGGCACAGCGATCCGGCCACCATCGGCAAAATACCAAATGCCTCCTCAGTGGGCCGCCACTGCCAGGAAAAAAGTGACAGCAGCATGCCGCCGTGAAAGACCGGCAAAGAAAACCACAGCAGAAAACCGAAAATCGCCAGGACGGTCAGCCCTGAAAGGGCGGCAGCGCAAAAGAGCAGCCTGGCGACCATCTTTACTGGATTGGCAGGTATCCGGCAGCCTTTATCATCGGCTCGCCTGCGGGAGAACGCACATAATTGATGAACGCTGCGGTCAGCGCATCCGGCTCACCCCTGGTATTCATGTAGAGCTTGCGCACGATCGGGTATTTGCCGGACAGGGCATTGGCCTGGGTGGGAGAGACCTGATCCAGTGTCGGTGCCTTGATGGTGCGGTCAATATGGCCGATCGACACATACCCGATGCCATCCTGGTCGTTGGCCAGGGCGGTTTTCATCGCGCCGTTGGACGTCACCACATTGGCGGTATCGATGATCGTGCCTTTTTTCAGCAGCTTTTCCCAGAAGACTTCACGCGTGCCGCTGGCTTCATCACGCGTATAGAGATGGATAGCCGCATCACGTCCGCCCAATGCTTTCCAGTTGGTGATTTTACCGGCAAAAATATCGCGCACCTGTGCCGAAGTCAGGTTATCAATCCCATTGCCGGGATGAATGGCCACTGCCACACCGTCCAGTGCAAAGGGCCAGGATTTCAGGCCATACTTTGCCACTTCCTCCTTCGATAATGCCCGGCCGGTATTGCCGATCTGTACCAGCCCTTCGCCAACCTTCTGCACCCCCACACCGGAACCACCTGCGGCAATGCTGATGCGGATGTCCGGATTGGACTGCATGATCTTTTTCGCCGCGTCTTTCATGACCGGGATATGCGCTGTGCCGCCGGCAATGTCAATCTGCCCGCGCATGCCCTTGAAGGCATCGAGTTCGGCGGCGTCGGCCCATGCCGATGTCAGGGCAACCCCTAAAATGATTGAAAGAAAACGTACGCCCCATAGCTGGAATTGCTTCATGACAGTATCCCCGGATGAAAAAACAAGAGGGTATTATGGAACCGCTGATTTAATCGCCCATCATGCGGCATAAGGGCAAACATCCGGTATATTATCGCCATCCAAATGGGAGGGGGAAATGAA
>JAAZED010000304.1 GCA_012512465.1 Oxalobacter sp.
ATCCCAACGACTTTCCAGGAGGTTTTATGTCGAGAGTAAAACGCGGGGTCACAGCACGGGCCCGTCATAAAAAAGTGCTTAAGCTGGCCAAGGGATATCGCGGCCGCAGGAGCAAGGTTTATCGCGTAGCAAAACAGGCGGTCATGAAGGCAGGCCAATATGCCTATCGTGATCGCAGGACCAAGAAAAGAGTATTTCGCGCTTTGTGGATTACGCGTATCAATGCCGCTACCCGTGAGCATGGCATGAGCTACAGTGTATTCATCAACGGCCTGAAAAAGGCTGCGATCGAGCTGGATCGCAAGGTACTTGCCGATATGGCTGTGGCTGACAAGCCAGCCTTTGCCGCGATCGTCGATCGGGTGAGGTCTGCCATCGCTGCATAATATTTCCGTACTGCTGTACGGTGCGGTACTGACAAGCGGGGCAGGAATCCATTCCTGTCCCGCTTTTTATTTTTGAGGAAACGCTGATTGAATGATTTTGGAAGATGAAGAGTAAGGCGCACGGAGCGCAGCAAGCGCGGCATATCTCGGGATAGACAAGCTTGCGAGCACCGCGTAGCGCAGCAATTCGCTCACAAAGCCATTTAATCACCGTTTCCTTGAGTTTGCCAGGCAGCTTCTGGCACACCACAGGAAAAACGGAGTATGGATTCGTTAGATCAATTGGTAACAACGGCAAAAACGGATTTTCTGGCGGCACCCGATGCGGCGGCGCTGGAAAATATTAAAGCCAGATACCTGGGAAAAACGGGACTGATTACCGAGCAGATGAAAACGCTGGGCAAGCTGGATCCGGATGCACGCAAGGTGCGCGGCGCGGTTATCAATGCGGCCAAATCACAGATTGAGGATGCGTTAACAGCCAGGCGCCAGGCGATGGCGATGGCACAGCTTGAAGCGAGACTGAATGCCGAGTCGGTTGATGTGACCTTGCCTGGACGCGGGCGCGGGCACGGCGGGATTCATCCGGTGATGAAAACCTGGGAACGGGTAGAGAAAATTTTCGGCTCGATCGGTTTTGATGTGGCGGAAGGTCCGGAAATTGAAGATGACTGGACGAATTTTACGTCGCTGAATAACCCGGAAAACCATCCAGCGCGTTCCATGCAGGATACGTTTTATGTGGATGGCAAGGATAAGGGTGGCAAGCTTTTGCTGCTGCGCACGCATACCAGCCCGATGCAGGTGCGTTATGCCTCGGCAAATCCGCTGCCCATCAAGGTGATTGTGCCGGGACGGACGTATCGTGTGGACAGTGATGCCACCCACTCGCCCATGTTTCACCAGGTGGAAGGCTTGTGGATTGATGAGGCAATCAGTTTTGCTGATCTGAAGGGCGTCTATCTCAATTTTGTCCGCGAATTTTTCGAAACTGATGATCTGCAGATCCGCTTCCGTCCCTCTTATTTTCCCTTCACCGAGCCGTCTGCCGAGGTGGATATCGCTTTTGGCAGCGGACCGTTAAAAGGGCGCTGGCTGGAAGTCTGCGGTGCCGGGCAGGTTCATCCGGTGGTGTTAAGAAATATGGGGATTGATCCGGAAAAATATGTGGGGTTTGCTTTCGGGTCGGGTCTTGAGCGGCTGACTATGCTGCGCTACGGGATTAATGACCTGCGCCTCTTTTTTGAGGGCGACCTGCGTTTTTTGAAACAGTTTAATTAATGAATGAATATTGGTGTCCGTTTTGACGGGGTGCCCGTATTGAAGCTGAAGGCGACATATGCAATTTTCTGAAAGATGGCTGCGCACGATGGCCGATCCGGCAATGAGTACGGAGGATCTGGCGCATCTTTTGACCATGTCAGGACTGGAAGTGGAAGAGGTGGATGTGGTGGCGCCGCCTTTTACCAGCGTGGTGGTGGCGAAGGTGCTGGAAGTGGCGAAGCACCCGAATGCAGACCGGCTGACGGTATGCAAGGTGGATGCCGGAACAGGCGAACTGCTGAATATTGTTTGCGGGGCGCCGAATGTTTATGAAGGGATGACCACAGCCTGTGCGCTGGTGGGGGCCAGCTTGCCCCCGGGTGAGGATGGCAAGGCCTTTTCGATCAAGCTGGGCAAGCTCCGCGGCGTAGAGTCACAAGGCATGCTGTGTTCCGAACGGGAGCTGAAGATGTCGGAGGATCATTCGGGGCTGATGGACTTGCCCGGGGATGCGCCAATCGGGACATCTGTCCGGGAATATCTTGATCTGGATGATGCGGTTTATACCATCAAGCTGACGCCCAACCGGGCGGACTGCCTCTCGGTACTGGGTGTGGCACGTGAAGTGTCTGCGCTGACAGGTGTGCCGCTTGTGATGCCGGACGATACACCTGTGGCTGCCACCATGGATGAGAAATTGCCGCTGACCATTGCGGCACCTGATTTGTGCGGCCGTTTTTCCGGCCGGGTGATCCGCGGCATCAATGCCCGCGCTGAAACCCCGGACTGGATGAAGCAGCGCCTGATTCGCAGCGGGCAGCGTCCGGTATCGGCACTTGTGGATATTTCCAATTTTGTCATGCTGGAATCGGGTCAGCCCAATCACGTCTATGATCTGGACAAGGTACATGGCGGGCTCACTATCCGCTGGGGCAAAAAAGGGGAAAAGGTTGCGCTGTTGAATGAAAGCACCGTTGAAGTGGATGAATGGGTGGGTGTTATTGCTGATGACAGCGGCCTGGAATCGCTGGCCGGTATCATGGGCGGCGATCGTTCTTCCATTTCACTGGATACGGAAAATGTGTTTGTGGAAGCGGCGTTCTGGTGGCCGGAATCGATCCAGGGCCGCACACGCTATTTCAATTTTTCTACAGATGCCGCTCACCGCTTTGAACGAGGGGTG
>JAAZED010000305.1 GCA_012512465.1 Oxalobacter sp.
AGCGGGGCGTAAGCATCCCGAAAAAGCGTCACATCGGTAACGGATAATGCGCCGAGCGTTTCGCCGTGATAACTTTTTTCCAGGCAGACAAATTCCTGTTTTTCCGGCAAGCCCAGGTTGCGCCAGGCATGAAAACTCATTTTCAGCGCAATTTCCACAGCGGATGCACCATCTGAGGCATAAAAGCAATGGCCGAGTTTTCCGCCTGTCATGGCCGACAGGCGCTCTGACAGCTCGACAACCGGTTCGTGGGTAAAACCGGCGAGCATGGCGTGCTCCAGCTTTTCCATCTGGTCTCTCAGTGCGGCATTGATGCGCGGATTAGCGTGACCGAAAAGGTTGGTCCACCATGAACTGATGGCATCCAGAAAGCGGCGGCCATCCTGATCAAAGAGCCAGGCGCCTTTGCCACTGGCGAGTGCAACCAGCGGAAACTGCTCATGATGCTGCATCTGTGTGCAGGGGTGCCATACACTTTGCAGGCTGCGTGAAACGATTTGGGATGAAAGGGAGTTTTCTGATACGGTCATAAAGGTGTTACTCGTTGAATGTTCCATCCAGATAATACCATTTCCCCCCTTCCCGTAAAAACCGGCTGGTTTCGTGCAGTTTCCGGGCGCGCCCGTTCACCTTGTAATGGGCGATGAATTCAACCAGCCCGTCGTCACCCTCTTCCTCGTGGCGGATGATGTGCAGGCGAATCCACTTTATGGAGGGGTCAGCCGCTAAAGCGCCTTCAGGCATGGCGTTTGGATACCAGGTATGCCGGAGATACCGGCTATCCTGCCGGGTATAGGCGGTGTACCGGGAGCACATCAGTTCCAGCGGGGTCCGGGGTGCTTCCTGGCCGGAAAGGAAGCGGTTGCAACACCGGTCAAAGACCTGTTCGCTTCCGCAAGGGCAATCATTTTTTTTACCGGTTTTTGTCATTCCTGTTTGCCGATATTACCAGGGGGCACATTACATACCGGTGAATTTGAAGTTAACTTCCGGCTGCCGCCCGGAAATAATATCCGCAATCACGCGGCCCGAGCCACACCCCATTGTCCATCCGAGTGTGCCGTGGCCGGTATTCAAGAAAAGGTTGCCGTATTTGGTTTTGCCGATATACGGGATATTGGAAGGGGTCATGGGTCTTAAGCCGCTCCAGTAATGCGGCTGGCTGTAGTCGCACCCTTCCGGGAACAGTTCCCGGGTACGCTTGGTCAGCGCTTCGCATCTGGCCATATTGAGCTCGCGCCCGTAACCATTCATTTCGGCGGTGCCTCCCACACGGAAGCGGTCGCCCAGCCTGGCAAAAACCAGCTTGTATTCCGCATCAATCAGGGAAACAGACGGTACTGCATCGGAGTTGATAATGGGATAGGTCGCCGAATAGCCTTTGGCAGGATAAATCATCAGATCGATGCCAAGTGGTTTGAGAAAGGGCGCTGAGAAACTGCCCATGGAAATCACAAAAGCATCGGCTTTCAGGACTTCGTATTCGCCGTTGCTGTTGATGGTTTCGATACCAACGATGCGGGCGGTTGCGCCAGCGCCTTCAGTCAACAGGCGAATGGCGGTGGTATTGAAGCGGAATTCCACGCCCCTTTCAGCCGCTTTTTCGGCCAGGCCAACGGTGAACGCGCGGGCATCACCATGTTCGTCACCCGGCGTGTAATCGCCGCCAACCAGTTTGTCCTTGATGGATGCCAGTGCCGGTTCAATGCGGACAACCTCTTCGGGGTCAATCGAATTACGCGGGCATCCCAGTGAGGTCATCAGTTCCGCTCCCGGTTTGGATGCGTCGAATTCATCCTTGTCAGTGTAAAAGTGCATGATGCCGCGGGACAGGTGATCATACTCAATGTTCACTTCCGCCCGGAGAGCCCGTAGCGTGCGCAGGCTGAAGTCCGCCAGTGACACGCACTGGCGGATGTTATAGGCTGTTTTGCCGCGCGTGCATTGCCTCAAGAAACGCAGGCCCCACTGCCATTGCAGTTTTTCAGCCCGAAAACGGTAAAGCAGGGGTGCGTCGGCTTTACCCAGCCATTTCAGGATTTTTTTCGGAGCCGAAGGATTGGCCCAGGGTTCAGAATGGGAAACCGATATCTGGCAGCCGTTGGCAAAGGTGGTTTCCTGGGCGGGGCCGGGTTGCCGGTCAATCACGGTAACCTCATGACCTTCCTGCCGGATAAACCAGGCTGACGCGGTGCCGACAATTCCTGAACCCAATACAATGACTTTCACTGGTCCCCCGTTGATGTAATAAATCCGTTATCCGGCATGTTAGCTATTTCAGGCCGCATGGTCACGTTTCAGACGAAGTCGCGTTGTTTTCCAGCTGTTCCCGCTTGTTTTTCATCTGCTGCAGTTCTGCCGAGATGGCATGGGTCACAATAACTTCCAGTGTCTTTTGCATGTCATGCTTGATTTCATCGGCAAGCAGGGTGACTACCTGTCCCAGTACCGATGAAACATGTTGTGAAAGATTGTCATCCAGCACAAAGTCCAGCCGTTCGATCACCTGCTTGCGAATGCGCCCTGTCAACCGTTCTTCAAGTTCATTCCATGGCAGCTTGTCCAGCGATGCCTCCGCCGGCACAGACGGTTTAACGGGAGCCGGTGACTTGACCGGAACCGGGGTGCGCTTTTTTTCCGGCGAATGCAGGATGTCGGTCAAAACAGGAATGCCGGGGTTTTTAGCGAGTTCATTCATCTTCGCCGCCTTGAACTTGTCCGTCAGGACAGGTGGTGAGTTGGTGGCGAAGGCGACCCGTTTGTTCCCTCTCATCGGGTAGCCTCATGATGCAGGATATAGCCACGCTGGCGGTAGTGGGCGTAACGCTCGCGGCCGGCAGCCGTATCTGCCTCGTCTGTCGAGACGAGTTCAAGCAGCCGTTCAAAGCGGGCAAAGCAGGAAGGAATGGTGTCTGACAGATTGACAAGGACCTGATGGTGCGGCAACTCAATGGTGTCGTTGTCAGTCAGGATAACCGGTGCGCGAAATGCCCTGGGATCATTGGCCAAAGCATGCGGCAGGAAGTCCTGGTCTGAAAAGGTCCACAGGGCTTCATCCAGCCGGGCCAGTTGTGTGCGATCGCGGACAAACAGTACGATACCTGGCGTTGACGACACGGAAAGCGCCTTTCGTACCCAGCGACAGGTATAGCTGATTTTGTCTGCGATGTCAGTACGAAACTCGATTTTTGTCATTTCGGCTACCGGCTAAAAACGGATGATATCCAGGGAAACACTGCTTAAATGGCTTTGTGAGCGAATTGCTGCGCTCCGTGCACTTCATCTCCCAAAATCATTTAATCAGCGTTTCACCAGTTTAGCGGAAAAATCCGGATGGTTACAGATTTATCGTGCGGAATTTATCAGTCCATTGTGCCTTAACAGTGCATCAATCGAGGGTTTTCTTCCGCGAAAAGCCTCAAAGGATTCCATTGCGCCACGAGAGCCGCCAACCGACAGAATTTCTTCCAGCAACCGACTGCCCATCGCAGGAGAAATCATGTTGGTGCCATCAGACTGGGCTTCTTCAAAGGCGCTGTATACGTCTGCCGAGAGAACCTCTGCCCATTTATAGCTGTAGTAGCCGGCAGCATATCCCCCCGCAAAGATGTGGTTGAAGGAGTGCAGGAAGCGATTGAATTCCGGCGGGAGAACCACCGCAAAGCGCGCCCTGATTTCATCCAGCACCTCCTGGACGGTTTTTTTGCCATCGGGATCAAAATCATAATGGAGGTGCATGTCAGCCAGGGAAAATTCAATTTGCCTCAGCATCTGCAGGCCGGACTGGAAGTTTTTGGCCGCGGTCATTTTGTCAAAGAGATCCCGCGGCAGGGGTTGGCCGGTTGTTTCGTGGGCCGTCATGTGGGACAGCACATCCCATTCCCAGCAGAAATTTTCCATGAACTGGGAGGGGAGTTCCACCGCATCCCATTCCACGCCGGCAATACCCGAAACGCTCAGTTCTTCCATTTTTGTCAGCAGGTGATGCAGCCCGTGGCCGAATTCGTGGAAAAGCGTGATGACTTCGCTGTGCGTAAAGCAGGCGGGCTGGATTTTGCCATCCTTTTCCGCCGGTTCGGTAAAGTTGCAGGTGAGGTAGGTCACCGGGGTCTGGATGCCGGCTTTTGTCCTGCGCCGGCTGATGGCGTCATCCATCCAGGCGCCGCCACGTTTGCCAGGGCGGGCATAAAGGTCCAGGTAAAACTGGCCGATCAGCCGGCCATCTTTCTCCACCCGGAAAAATTTGACATCCTTGTGCCAGACGGGGGCGGTATCGGGCAGAACGGTTACGCCGAAAAGCGTCTGTATCAGCTTGAATAATCCTTCAGTCACACGCGGCTCAGGAAAGTATTGCTTGACCTCCTGCTCGGAAAAGGCATAGCGTTTTTCCCGCAGTTTTTCCGATACATAAGCCATGTCCCATGCCGATACATCGTCGATGCCAAGCGTTTCCTGTGCAAAGGTGCGCAATGCTTCCATATCTTGCGTTGCAAAGGGTTTTGCCTGTACGGCGAGATCTTCCAGGAAAGCGATGACCTCATGCGGGCTTTGTGCCATTTTGGGCACCAGGGAGACTTCGGCGTAATTGCCATAGCCCAGCAGCGTGGCTTCTTCACGGCGCAATCGCAAAAGTTCCAGAATATTGTCCGAATTGTTCCATTCCGGGTTGACGCCCAGTTCGGAAGCACGCGTCACGTACGCACGGTAAAGCGTTTCCCGCAGTTCCCGGTTGTTCGCAAACTGCATGATCGGGTAATAGGAAGGGAAGTGCAGGGTGAACTTGTAGCCGGTTTTTCCCTCCCGCTGTGCTGCGGAAGCCGCCGCGTGCATGGCGTCCTCAGGCAGGCCGGACAGCGTCTTCTCATCTTCAATATAAAGGGAAAAATCATTGGTGGCATCGAGCACGTTTTCTGAAAAACGGGTGGAAATAGCCGCCATTTTTTCCTGGATTTCAGCAAAACGCGGTTTTTTGTCTTCCGGCAGTTCTGCG
>JAAZED010000029.1 GCA_012512465.1 Oxalobacter sp.
ATTACATGCACCGGTTCTGATACTGGGTTCCGGACCCGCTGGCTATACTGCTGCAGTTTATGCTGCACGCGCTAACCTCAAGCCGGTACTGATTACCGGTATGCAGCAGGGAGGGCAGCTCATGACGGCATCAGATATTGAAAACTGGCCGGCTGATCCACTGGGCATAAAAGGACCGGATCTCATGCAGCGTTTTTTGGAGCATGCCGAACGTTTTGAGACCCGGATCATTTTTGACCATATCCACACGGCAAAGCTGGATGAAAAGCCGTTTCGCCTGATAGGAGAAATGGAAGAGTACACCTGTGATGCACTGATTATCGCCACAGGCGCTTCAGCCAAATACCTGGGATTGCCTTCAGAAGAGACCTACAGGGGAAGGGGGGTATCCGCCTGTGCTACCTGTGACGGCTTTTTTTATCGTGACCAGGAAGTGGCGGTGGTCGGTGGTGGCAATGCGGCGGTGGAGGAGGCGCTTTATCTTTCCCATATTGCCTCGAGGGTGATGCTGATTCATCGTCGGGACAAATTCAGGGCGGAGCCGATCCTGATTGATCGCCTGATGCATCGTGCAGAGCAGGGTAAGGTAGAAATTCTTTATAATTCAGTGGTTGATGAGGTGTTGGGTGACAGCACAGGGGTGACTGGTGCGCGGATTCGCTCTACAACGGACGGGACGACGAAAGACATCGCCTTGCACGGGCTTTTCATTTCGATCGGGCATTCCCCCAATACCGGCATTTTTCAGGGGCAGCTGGAAATGACGAATGGCTATATTGTCACCCAGGGTGGCCGTGACGGCATGGCAACTGCAACCAGCATACCGGGTGTTTTTGCTGCGGGAGATGTCCAGGATTATATCTACCGGCAGGCGATCACGAGCGCAGGGTCGGGCTGTATGGCAGCGCTGGATGTCCAGCATTATCTTGAGAGTTTTGACTGACAGGGCAGGTGACGATGTCTTCTCCCATCAAGGATTTTTCCGATCTGAAGTCCCTGCATAAAACGCTGAAAAAGAAAAAGGAAGCGGAAAAGCGGGAAGAGGAAGCGCGTCGTCGCAAAGAGCGGGAGGTTGAGCGGGAAGCCAGTCTTTTCCGTGACAGTATCGGCGATGTGGTGCCGCTGGACGCCAGTGACCGGGTGGTGCCGCAATCCCCCAAGCCTGCGCCAATTCCCAACCAGCGAATTGCCGATAACAAGGCAGCGCTTCATGAATCCATTTTCGATGAATTCAATGTGGATACCCTGCTGGAAACCGATGCCGACCTGAGTTACAGAAAAAATGGTATCGCACAGGAAGTGGTGCGCAGGCTCAGGCGCGGCCACTGGATTATCCAGGATGAGCTTGACCTTCATGGACAAAGGCGTGATGAGGCGCGTGAAAGGCTGGTTGAATTTTTGCGACGATG
Organism: Oxalobacter sp.; assembly: GCA_012512465.1. Classification (GTDB taxonomy): domain Bacteria; phylum Pseudomonadota; class Gammaproteobacteria; order Burkholderiales; family Burkholderiaceae_D; genus Oxalobacter; species Oxalobacter vibrioformis. Next base: position 1,410 of record JAAZED010000029.1, read on the forward strand.
TACCCTCAAGGGGTTTCGCTGTGTGAGGGTAATTCATGGGAAAGGGCTGGGTTCTGTCAACCAGGAGCCGGTCCTTAAAAAACTGGTTCATGGCTGGCTGGTGCAAAGAGAAGAGGTCATCGCTTTTGTGCAGGCAAAGGGGGTTGACGGCGGCTCAGGCGCTCTTCTCGTTCTGCTTAAAGGCAAATAAGCCGTTACACTGGTATCAAATCGCCGTTAAGGCTATACTTTCTTCTTGTTTTTTATCGCGCCTTCTTGTTCTCATCCGGGACGGGAAAAGCCGATGATGTTGACTACAGGAATGAATATGCGTTTATCCGTCAGTAAAATTGTTACTTCGATTGTCATTGCAGTGCTTGCGGTTACCGTTTTGTCCGGTTGTGAAAGCGGGGAGGAAACCATTGCGAAGCTCGTCGTCAAGGCTGAAAAAGGTGATGTGAATGCCATGGTAAAGATTGCCGAGCTTTATTGTGGCGGTGTCAACCTTGAGCAGGATGATCAGGTTTGCGGCATCTGGATGAGGCGCGCGGCGGAAAGCGGCCACATGAGAGCACAATACATGCTGGGCGGTATGTACGAACTGGGATTGGGTATGCGTACCGATCCGGTACAGGCTTACCGGTGGTACAGCATTTCTTTCGAGCAGGGATATCAGATGTCCGGCACTGCGGCAAAAAAAGTGGAAGCCAATATGGTCGCGTCACAATTGGCCCGGGCGAAGGAACTGATTAAAGAGAGTAACGAAGCCAAGGCGGCAACCGGCCGTTATTTTGTGGCGGATAGCAAATAATTCCCGTTTTACCGGCAAATCAGATTGCTTCCAGCCCGGTTTCCCCGGTGCGGATGCGGATGACCTGTTCCACTTCCTGTACAAAAATCTTGCCGTCCCCGATTTTGCCGGTCCGGGCTGATTTCAATATGGCTTCGATTGCCAGTTCCAGCATACTGTCATCCAGCACGATTTCAATTTTGACTTTTGGCAGAAAATCCACGACATATTCTGCGCCGCGGTAGAGCTCGGTATGTCCTTTCTGGCGGCCGAATCCCTTGACTTCTGTAACGGTCAGGCCATTGATATTGGCGTCTGAAAGGGCTTCGCGCACTTCATCGAGTTTGAATGGCTTGATGATGGCTGTAATTTTCTTCATTCGATCTCCGTAAACGGTCTTTTTCTGGCTGGAAAGGCGTTATATACAGCGATTGTAAATCAATCGCTACCGGTCGCGGTATCTGGATGTGATCGGATGCCGCCAGTCACGTCCGAAACCGCGAGGCGTAATCCGGATGCCGACAGCTGCCTGGCGGCGCTTGTATTCATTTCTCCGGATGAGAAAAAGAATCCGCTCAACCACTGCCGAGTCGTAACCAGCCTCGATAATTTCTGCCAGGCTTTTTTCTTCTTCCATGAACATCTGGACAATGGCATCCAGTATGTCGTAAGGCGGCAGCGAATCCTGGTCACGCTGATCCTGTCTCAGTTCGGCAGAGGGCGCTCTCGTCAGGATGCGATCCGGAATGATGTCCGAAATGCTGTTGCGATAGCGGCACAGGCGGTATACCAGTGTTTTGGGGACATCACGAATAACGGAAAAGCCGCCAGCCATGTCACCATAAAGCGTGCTGTAGCCGACAGCCAGCTCACTCTTGTTTCCTGTTGTCAGTACGATGCTGCCGGTTTTATTGGAAAGCGCCATCAGGATCGTGCCCCGGATACGGGCCTGTACATTTTCCTCGGTGGCATCTTCCGCCAGCCCTGCGAACTGGTAGGAAAGGGTACTCAGGAAAGTCGTGAAGCAGTCATTGATGGGGATGACATCGTAAAGAATGTTCAGGCGGGCGGCCATTTCGCCCGCATCCACGATGGATATATCAGCGGTATAGGGAGACGGCATCATGACAGCCCTTGTCCGTTCGCGGCCAAGGGCGTCCACGGCAATCGCAAGTACCAGGGCTGAGTCCACGCCCCCGGAAAGGCCAAGGATAATGCCGGGAAAACCGTTTTTTTCGACGTAGTCGCGGGTGCCCAGCACGAGTGCGCGATAGACTTCTTCTTCTGTTGAAATGGTTTTTTCCTGGCGCGCAGGCTGGAGCTTCCCTCCCTCAAATGAAAGGAGCTCAATGTCTTCATCGCAGTGGCGTAAATGGGCGCACAGCTGTCCGGTATGATCCAGCGCAAACGAGTTGCCATCAAATACCAGTTCATCCTGCCCTCCGACCAGATTGGTATAGATGACCGCCATCCCCTGCCTGGAAACGTTTTCCCGCAGGATGTCATAGCGCTCTGACAGCTTGTTCATGTTGTAAGGTGAGGCATTGGGAACCAGCAGCACATCGGCTCCCGCCTGTTTTGCACGTGCAGGCGCTTTTTCAGACCAGACATCCTCGCAGATGTTGATGCCAAAGCATATGCCTTTTACGGTAAAAACAACAGGCTGTTTTCCTGGCGTGAAATAGCGCTTTTCATCAAAGACAGAGTGATTGGGAAGCGCGGCTTTGCAGTAAGTGGCAACAATTTTTCCTTTTGACAGGATGGAACAGGCGTTATACCGCCCGCTGCCGGTGACAAGGTGGTGGCCGACAAGCACATGAAGATCCGGTATGTCAGCCAGATCACTGGCAAGGGCGGCCAGGGCTAAGGCCGTGCTGTCATAAAAACTGCGGTTGAGCAGCAGGTCTTCCGGGGGATAGCCTGTGAGGGACAATTCGGGCGTAACGACGATGTCAGCGCCGGATGCTGCCGCACGGCGTGAAAATTCAGCGATACGCATGCGGTTGCCGTCAATGTCGCCGACCGTGCTGTTTATCTGGGCGATTGCTACTTTTGGAGACATGTTTTGCCAGTCCTGTTTGCTCATGGTTTTGTATTATTGCACGGGAGGGTTCTTTCCGGTGGAAAGACAGAATGGATATGCGTGTCCCTGTCAATTTGTCAAATAAAAGCGGTACAATTACCTGTTTGATATATCCGGATTTGATATGCAATACATTTCAACCCGCGCTTTTCGTAAAGAAGCGGAGAAGCGATCATTTTTACAGATTCTGCTGGAGGGGCTTTCCCCTGATGGCGGCCTTTACATGCCTCTAGCCTATCCCCGGGTAACGGATGAGGAGCTGACTGCCTGGCGTCGCCTTTCCTATGCGGATCTCGCCTGTGAAGTGTTGAAGAAATTTGCAACCGATATGCCGGAAGCCGATCTCAAGGCACTGGTTCACAAAACCTATACTCCGGAGATATACCGGAATGTGCGTCCGGATCAGGATGCGGCAAAAATCACGCCTTTACGGGTACTGGAAGAAAAGGATGGCAAGGTTTTGGCACTGCTTGGCCTTTCCGGTGGCCCCACACTGGCGTTCAAGGATATGGCCATGCAGCTTCTGGGCAATTTCTTTGAATACGAGCTGGCCCGTCAGCATGCCGAACTGAATATCCTGGGAGCCACCTCAGGCGATACAGGCAGTGCTGCCGAGTATGCCATGCGGGGGAAAAAGGGTATCCGTGTTTTCATGCTTTCTCCGCACGGGAAAATGAGTGCTTTCCAGACGGCGCAGATGTTCAGCCTGCCTGATCCCAATATTTTCAATATTGCCATTGAGGGCGTTTTTGATGACTGCCAGGATATCGTCAAGGCAGTCTCGAATGATCTGCCGTTCAAGTCCCGCCAGAAAATCGGAACGGTCAACTCCATCAACTGGGCAAGGGTGGTGGCACAGGTTATCTATTATTTCCGGGGTTATCTGGAGGCAACGGAAAGTAACAGCCAGAAAGTCTCGTTTACGGTGCCCTCGGGCAATTTCGGCAATATCTGCGCCGGTCATATTGCGCGCATGATGGGATTGCCGATTGCCAAACTGGTCGTGGCAACGAATGAAAACGATGTCCTGGATGAGTTTTTCCGCACCGGGGTTTACCGGGTGCGCAAATCAGCCGAAACCCTGCATACGAGCAGCCCGTCAATGGATATCTCCAAGGCATCCAATTTCGAGCGCTTTGTCTATGATCTCCTGGGGCAGGATGGAAAGCGCGTCAATGCGCTTTTCCGCCAGATTGAAAGCCGGGGATATTTTGATCTTTCCGGCAGGCCCGGAAGCGATGGCGACGAGTTTCTGAAGGTGCCGGCATTCGGGTTTGAATCCGGCCGCTCCACCCACCAGGATCGGTTG
>JAAZED010000030.1 GCA_012512465.1 Oxalobacter sp.
ACCCAGGGCTTCCCGGTTAAAGTCATCAATGAGGTTCAATAACCGAAAGCTTCTGCCATCTTCCAGTTGGTCATGCATGAAATCCATCGACCAGACCTGGTTGCTCTTTTGGGGAACACTCAGGATTTCCGGCTTTTCCCGTGTCATGCGCTTTTTGGGACGGATACGAAGGTTTAATTCAAGTTCACGATAAATGCGATAGACGCGTTTGTGGTTCCAGCCAAATCCTTTGACGTTGCGCAGGTGCAGATAACACAGACCGAATCCCCAGTTGCGGTTGTTGTCTGTCAGTCGCATCAGCCATTGGGCAATCTGTTCGTTTGCAGTATTTCCACTGGCTTCATACCGGTAACAAGTTTGACTGACCCCGAATGTCTCGCAGGACAGACGGATGGATATCCTCTTGTCGGCAACGGCTCGCCTGGCCATCTCCCGCCGTTGAGATGGCCTTACCACTTTTTTTCGATGGCTTCTTTGAGTATCTCTGCTTTGAGGCGTTCTTCAGCGTACATCTTCTTGAGACGGGTATTTTCAGCTTCGAGTTCTTTCATCCTGGTTATCATGGCAGTATCCATGCCGCCATATTTGGCTCGCCATTTGTAAAACGCTGCTGAACTCATCCCATGTTCCCGGCATAACTCCGGTACGGGAATTCCAGATTCGGCCTGCTTTAATATCGCCATGATCTGGCTATCGGTAAATCTCGACTTCTTCATGTAGAACCTCCTTCATAAGAAAATTCTACTTCCAATTCAAACTAATCAGTGGGGGGATTACCAATGGAGACTGGCTTTTTTAGGCGATCTGAAAGGGCGGCAGTTTTCGGGGAACCAGTTCGTTTTTCAGTGTGATGTACTGCGGCAGGCCATTGCTCCCATATGGCGGATAATCCTCGCCCTGTATGAGGGGAAGCAGGTAGTGCCGGCACGCCTCGGTAATGCCAAAACCATCATCGCTGATAAAACTCATGGGCATGTGCTTTTCCACATTGGCCACATTTTTCAGGTCTGCCATGCCAATCCGGTACTGATAAGGCGCATCGGATACGCGCTCAATGGTCGGCATCACCGAGTTGCAGCCTTAGTGCCAGATTGACGGCAGCACATCCCAGCTCATAGGCATGCTGCACATCCACCGCTGACGCCAGATGACGGGCCGCACGCTGCAGGTAATTGGCTACCGCCCAGTGAAAAGGATGACCCAGTTTGTTGCGGATCATGTTTGCCAGGATCGGCGCGGCCCCGCCCAGATGCGCATGGCCAAATACATCACGTGCCCCCTGATCGGCAATGAATTCGCCATTCGGGTATTTGCATCCTTCTGACACAACGACCGTACAGTAACCGAAACGCCTGACGTTTTCATCCACTCGCGCCAGGAATTTTTCCTCATTAAATTCGATCTCGGGAAACAGGATCACAACAGGAATACCATAATCCATTGCCAGCCCGCCGGCCGCAGCGATCCACCCGGCATGCCGTCCCATCACTTCAAAAACAAAAATCCGGGTTGAGGTTTTTGACATGGCCCGCACGTCAAAAGATGCCTCGAGTGTGGACACCGCAACATATTTGGCAACGGATCCGAATCCCGGGCAATTGTCTGTCAGCGGAAGATCATTATCAATGGTTTTTGGCACATGGATCGCCTGTACCGGATAACCCATCAGTGTGGAAAGCTGGGATACCTTGAAACAGGTATCGGCAGAATCCCCCCCGCCGTTGTAAAAGAAATACCCGATATCGTGTGCCCGGAAAACATCAATCAGACGCTCGAAACCCCGGCTGTCGACCTGCGGGTCCGCCAGCTTCAGGCGGCAGGAGCCAAATGCCCCGGCAGGAGTATAACGCAGCTTCGCAATATCGGCATCCGTCTCAATACTGGTATCAACCAGCTCTTCCGTCAGCGCACCCACGATGCCATTCAAACCGGCGTAGACCTTGCTGATTTTGTCCGGATGCTTGCGCGCCGTTTCAATCACCCCGCAGGCTGAGGCATTGATCACAGCCGTTACACCACCGGACTGCGCATAAAAAGCGTTCCTTCCTTTCATGACATTCTCCCATCCCCCGAAACCACCGGTTGTTTATTCGCATGAATGACTGATTTCCTGTTAGGTTACCGCCATCTGCGCAAATGACCAAACCGATTGCAACAACCTGTGAACATTTTTTCCCTGACTGTTGTATTCAGCACCATCATGTCGCCATTTTTTCATAACGCCGCCAGCCTGACACGAATGACTTTTGACGTCGCCTCCTCAGGCGCAATATGTAATAATCCCGTGTAACACCAGAACCGGACCATCCCGCACAACAATGCAGACGCCCCGCCAACAGACACCTCAGGCCGCACCACCGACACGCGATGGTATCAGCCCCAGCCGTGTCTTTCTTCCGGCAGGGTCATGGACAAGCTATGAGGATTTTCTGGCAGCACGTTTTCCGGCAGTCAGCCGCACTGACTGGCAATCACGCATCCGGCAGGGGAAGGTACTGGATGCCAGCGGCAGACGCATCCAGCCAGGGCAATCGTATGCGCATGGCAATCTGCTTTACTATTACCGGAGTCTGCCCGCAGAGACACTGGTTCCGTTTACCGAAACCGTCATTTATCAGGATGAGTGGATTGTCGTTGCAGACAAGCCCCACTTTTTACCCGTCATCCCCTCGGGCCGCTATCTGCAGGAAACCCTGCTGGTACGCCTGAAGCGCCGCCTGAATATCAACACGCTTTCCCCCATACACCGTATAGACAGGGAAACCGCCGGCCTGGTGGTTTTTTCTGTCCAGCCCGCCACACGTTCACGCTATCAGGTACTTTTTCATGGCCGGCAGGTGGAAAAACATTATGAAGCCATTGCGCCACACCGTCCGGATATCCCCCTGCCCTCTCTTTATCGCAGCTGTCTTGTCCAAAGCGGGGAGTCCTTCATGCAGATGAAAGAAGTCCCGGGAAAGCCCAATGCCGAAACGACAATCCGTTTGCTGGAATCAAAAAACGCGCTGGCACGATATGCCCTGCAACCACTGACAGGGAAAAAACATCAGCTGCGGGTTCAGATGATGGGCATGGGTCTTCCTATTCTCAATGACCGGATATACCCTGAGCTGCAGCCGGAAGAAGCCGATGAAAAAAGCCGGAATGACGCTTTTGCCAGTCCGCTGCAACTGCTGGCAAAAGCCATTGCCTTTACAGACCCGGTCACCGGGGCACAACGCTATTTTGAAAGCACACAGCAATTGAGACTTTAAATGCGGAAAAAAAAGAAAAACAAACAAAATACCGGAAGTGGTAAAAACTATTACCCCAAAGCGACCTTGTCTGAGCAGGATGGCCTGCTTGTCCTGCATCTGGGTACCGAATGGATTCAGGGAGCCATGCGCATAAATAACCCGGTGGAAATCGTGCTCGAATACATCCAGCAGATGATGATGTGGATGCTTTTTAAGAAACAGCCTGCGCACATCGTCCAGCTCGGTCTTGGCAGCGCCGCTCTTACCAAATTCTGCTACCACACCTTCCCGGAAGCAAAAGTAACCGCCGTCGAGCTCAACCCGCATGTCATTAACATCTGCCATGAATCCTTTTACCTGCCCCCCGATGATAAACGGCTTCGCGTGATTGAGGGCGATGCCATGGATTATGTCCGGTCACAGGCAAGAAAGAACAACATCGATATCCTGCAGGTGGATCTGTATGATGAGCACGCCCTCGCACCGGCCATCGATACCCCCGAGTTTTACAAGGCCTGTGCCAATTGCCTCACCCCGGACGGGATGATGACAGTGAATATTTTCGGTGCCGACTCAAACCGGCACAAAAGCCTGGAAGCCATATACGGCGCTTTTGACGCAGTTATCTGGATGCCTGAAGTGCATGGTGCGAACATCGTCGCCCTTGCCTTCAAGCAGGCGCCCGGCATCGCTTTTTCCGAACTCTACGACAAGGCGGATATCATCCGCCTGGAAACCGGCCTTTTGGCCAAGCGCTGGGTTGACGGGCTGCAGGAATGGATGCGCCAGCAGATTGAAAATATCCAGGCAGAAGAACAGCTGTAACATTTTGTAAACCGGCCAGCGGGTATTTTCATCCTCCACTGTCCATACAGGAGGGAAGGCATGGTCTTCGCCCCGTTATCTTTTGTTACAAATCCCCGCAGCTGATCAAGGGGGTTCGAAAAATTTTATGCTGTAATGGCGGTGGCGTTTTCTGCCGTGTCATGCAGATCGTGACGCCTGTGCCATCCTGAAAATGTTTTACCTTCCGCCCGGACAAACATTCAGGAAGTATCCACAAAAAAACAGAATAACCCGCATACAGGAGCCACCATGACCCGTTCTTTGTTTTCCCGTCTATTCCTGAAACCTGCCCTGATTATCGTGGTCGGTTTCACCGCTGCGTCTCCGGCAACGGCTTGGAGCATCTTCGGCGGCAAACAGAATAATACCCTTACCGCATTCAAATCAGAGGCCGAGCTCAACGAATGGCTGGCCGGCAAAAAGAGCAAGATCGATGCACAGCCGACACGCAGCCAATCCGAAATGGCAATGACAAAAAAAGAATCAGCCGTAGCCGCAGCGCCAATGGCCATGATGGCGCAGGATTCTGTTGCTGCGGATAAGGCACAAGAGGAATCCGAATCCGTCACCAATACGCAGACCGCCGGCGTGGATGAAGGCGGTATCGTCAAGGTGCACGGCAATCATCTAGTCGTTCTCCGTAGGGGACGGCTTTTCACGGTTGATGTCGGCAACAGCCGTCTCGCACCGGTTTCCATGATTGACGCCTATGCGCCCGGCTCATCCGGACATGCCTGGTACGATGAAATACTGATATCCGGCAACACCATTGCTGTTATCGGCTACAGCTACAGCAAGGGCGGCACGGAAGTGGTGCTCTTCACTATCGACCGTAACGGCCAGCTCAGCTACAAGTCCACGCATGTGCTGCGCTCGAACGATTATTACTCGTCACGCAACTATGCAAGCCGCCTGATCGGAGACAAGCTGATCTTCTATACACCGCTTTACCTCAATTTTCATGCGGCCAATCCGCTGGATTTTTTCCCGGCCGTGCGCTCCTGGCAGGACGGCAAAGCAGGTGACTTCAAACGAATCGCGCCGGCAACACAGATATACCGCACGGATGAAGACCTTGATCCGACCCGGACCCAGATTGCCCTTCATACCGTACAAGTCTGTGATCTTTCAAAACCGGATATGCAGTGCACGGCAACCGGTGTACTGGCGCCTGCCGGCCGTGAGTTTTATGTCTCAAAAGATGCTGTCTATATCTGGACAGCGCCTTATGCCCGCTATAACCACCGCACTGCCAATACGGCTCCTCCTGTAAGCGCTTCTGTTTTCAGGCTGCCGCTGGATACCAGGCAGGCTCCTACCGCGATCAAAACAATGGGCAGCCCGATTGACCAGTTTTCCTTCCTGGAAAGTGACGATGGCTATCTGAATGTCATGCTGCGCTCAGAAGGCCCTGCCGCTTCCATGTGGTCATCCGAAGGCAGAAGCAAGGATCTGGCGCTTTTACGTGTGCCTGTCAGCCAGTTTGGCAACGGCACCGAATCCGCCCCTGTTGCCAATTACCATCCGCTGCCCTCACCACAGGGAGGACACAGCATCCAGAACCGTTACATCGGCAACTATCTCCTCTATGGCGCAGGCAATACCTGGGGACGTAGCCAGTCCACAGAAAATACCGCCTATGTGCTTGCCTGGAAAAACCCGCAAAGCGGGTCCGTCAAACTCACGCCGTCACACAGTGTCGACCGCATTGAGGCACTCGGCAAAAACGCGCTTTTGGTCGGCACCCCGAATACCAGCCTGGTTTTCACAACCATAGCACTGGGCGGCACTGACCGGATGGTGTACGCCAATCCTGTCAGCACTTTCCAGTTGGCCAATGCGGCCCAGGGAGAAACCCGCAGCCATGGTTTCTTCTATAAGCCGGAAAACGAGAAAAACGGTATCCTCGGGCTGCCCTTCAGGGGAAGCGGCTCTTCCGGCTGGAAACAGCTTCGCAATGTGTCAAGCGGCATTGTTTATGTAAAAAACAATAACCTGTCACTTTCCGAAATGGGCATACTGGGCGCTTCACCGAACCCGAACACCAACGACAACTGCAAGGCATCCTGCGTGGACTGGTATGGCAACTCCCGCCCGCTCTTCCTGAAAGGCCGGGTTTTCGCCCTGATGGGTTACGATCTGGTCGAAGGCAAGGTCAGCGGCAACAGCATCAGCGAAGTCCGCCGTATTGATTTCAGCCCCGTGCAAAGCCAGCCGGTAAGGCGCTAGCAAACCATTACCCCTTCTGAAAGAAGATGTCTTTCAGAAGGGGAGTTCCATAATAAAAAACAAGGCCAAAGGGAAAGAGGCGGTATAAAATAAAGCTGCCAGCTTCCACAGAACCGTGGCAAAATTAACGTGAATAAACTTTTTAGAGCACCGTGATCATGAAAACCCGATTTTTATTACTGATTGCAGCCCTTTGCCTTGTCACGGGGTGTACACAAAATATCAATCCGGACACCTACTCTGTCGAAGGGGCCGGTAAAGTCAGCAAAACCGTACCTGGTGTTATTGTCAGCTCGCGGCAGGTTGCTGTTGCCGGCACAAACAGTACCGGTAAAACGGTTGGTGTACTGGCAGGCGCAACAGCAGGTTCTGCCATCGGTGGTGGCACACGCTCCCATATTCTGGGGGCAATAGGCGGTGCCCTTTTGGGCGGAGTTGCCGGTGGTGCTATTGAAGAAGGCGTTACCTCACAGGGCGGTATTGAATATGTCGTGCAAACAGAAGGGGGCTCACTGGTGACCCTGACACAGGGAGCGAGTCCCGTTTTTTCGAAAGGCCAGAAAGTGCTGATCCTGTATGGTTCAAAAGCCAGGATCATCGCTGACGAACGATAGTACCTTACGCCTGTGCCAGAAACAATACAGGCAAAACAGCCTATCCGCTTTTCAGGCCGGACAAATGAGATATGGATACAAGAATCGAAGCAGACAGGGTATTTGAGAATAATGAATATATCGAAAATATTCAAAAATGCCACGATGGCTACCTATTCAACATGAAGGGCTTGCAGACCCGGATACGGCTGATTCTGACCGTTAATCCGGAAGGCGGGTACAACTATTACATGAGTCACTCCATCTGTACGCCAACACAGCGTGGCAACCATCTTGAGGACCCGGCCTGGGCCAAAGACATTCCCTCCACGATTCAGCTCGCGCTGGATTCACTCACCTTTCATTTTCAGGAAGCCGTCGACCGGGGATACCAGCCCATTGAAGAATGGATGATCGTCAACCCATGGGCAGAAACCATGGCCAAATTTTTCTGAAAAAACCACTTATCCCTTCAGACTGGTCAGCCTTCCAACGTCATCAAAATCCGCCTGAATCTGCTGTGAACCCTTTGTAGCAACCACTCCTTTATCGGCTGTTACCTCATAGCCCAGTGCCTGCAGATAATTCACCAGTGCGGATTTATGGTCCAGCTCAAAAGTGCTGATAACCTGCGGAAAAACCAGCAGTGCCCGCTGATGATCCGGTTGCCAACCTGAGCTGACCAGGTCGCCCTTCAACACTGCGACCAGCATACCATCACCATAATCAGCCACATAAAAGGCGTCAGCCTCCCCGATACCGCAAGCCAAGATACCAAAGGCATGGAGATCAATGGGGTCCGCCGAAAAAGTTGGTGCTACCAATTCCCTAATATTTTCTGTCTCGCCCAGCGCATGAAGCTTTCGTGTAATGGCGGACATCTTCTCCGGCAAACCGGTAGAGACGGCAATAAGGCTGATATTGACCGTCAACTGTGGGGGATACAACTACTACATGAGGCACTCTATCTGCACCCAGACCCAGCGCGGCCACCATCTGGAAGAACATCCCTGTGCCGAGACCATGAGCAAATTCTTCTGACGCACAGCGCGCTGCTTCCGCAATACCAGGCCCCTTCCGGCACACCGGCATCCACTGGCGCCCCCTAAAATAAAAAAAATCCACTGCTTTATGGGCCAGTGGATTTTTTGGTGGTTAACACATCATGGGGATGTGTGAAGGGAGCTTTAAAAGTAAAACC
>JAAZED010000306.1 GCA_012512465.1 Oxalobacter sp.
ATATACGCCTTGGTGTTATCTGCGGCTATCGCCGAAGGCGCTACAGGCGGCACCCCGTTTTCCTGGAGGGAATGATGCGATACCCGGCCCACATGCCACAGCTGTGCCGCCATTTTCCCGCCTTTTGCATGCACAGCTTCCACCACCTGCTTCCAGCCGGCTTCCTGGAGATCCGTATAAATCCCCGGTGTCCAGGCATATCCCTGCCCCTGCCGTGATATCTGGGTTCCTTCCGAGACAATCAGGCCAGCCGTGGCACGCTGCCCATAATATTCAGCGTTCAGTTCTGTTGGTGCATCATGGTCTTTTGATGCCCGTGAACGCGTCAGGGGCGCCATGACAACCCGGTTTGACAAAGAAATTTCGCCTACGCGAACAGGGGAAAGCAGCTTCATGGTCATCCTCCCTTTATGGCAACAGTTTTTTTGACAAATACCATCAGTCATCTTTCAGGATTTTACCATCGCTGTCCGCGACCGTCACCCTGACCGGAATTCCTTTACGGATACTGGCGGTCACCACACAGAAATTCTCAAACTGTGCCAATGCCCTTTCCAGTTGGGAAAAAGCGGCTTCGGGCCTGCCCAGCGTGATCGTGACATGAATACCGGTAATCCGTTTGCGTCCCTCCTCATTGCGGCCGGTTGTCGCCTCGGCACGGGTTTTTATTACGCCGGTATCCTCCCTGAATTTGCCCAGCGCAAAATTAAGAGACGCCGTCAGGCAGTATCCGGCAGCGGATGCCAGCAACTGCTCAGGAGTTGGACCGGTATTTGTTCCAATCGGTTCCGGCTCATCAATATGCCATTCAGGTATCCCGTCACCAAACCCTGCCCGGAACTGGAATCCGTTGATCTGCTCAAGATCCACGATAGAGACACTGGTATCTGCACTGCTCATATTCGTTCTCCCTGTATTTTGCTTGACAAATACACCTTATCAGCGCTTCCCGAAAAGAAACACCCCTTTGAAAAGGGGTGCTTTCTCCAGGATGGATGATCGATAGCATCAGCCCGGGCCATGCGCCTCCAGTGATTTTTCATAAGCCCTTTCCAGCTTTTTGTCGTATTTTCTCTCCGCATATGCCGGGCCATAGCACAGGCGGGCAAACATCTGCCAGTCCTTCTGCTGCAAAGACTCAATAAGCCCCCTGGATACCATCCATTGACAAAACGCCTCCAGTTGCCCGGCCGCGCCGGCTTTCTGTGCTTCAATAAACGCATGGATATCGTCATACCCGCACTCGGCAAACTGCCTGCCCATCAGGCGGAAAAAGCCCCATGCGGTTGCCGCAAGCGCTGCCCCTTCATTTATGGTGACTGCATCATCAAACCGCTGGTATTCCCTTTCCCCCTCCAGATAAAACTCCGGCATCCGTTTCGGGTAAAGCACATTGGGATACTGCTGGGACAAGTCACGCAGCTTGTCTTCGAAAAAGCCCCTTTTCAGCATCTCCTTCCAGAAAATCTGCCCTTCAAAGCGGATCGCGGATTTTCCTGACGGCAAAAACCCCGGCTCCCGGGCTTCCAGACGGCATACCGCATCCAGCACATTCGGCTCGATTTTCAGCTTTTGCGCCGCTGCCGATATCATCTCAAAAGTCAGTTCCTGCTCCATTCGTGCTCCCATTCAACCTGTCTTTGCATTTATTGTATGACGACGCCTGCCCGCTTTCAAATGCAAGATGCTAAAATCATGCCAGATCCGCAACGCGGCCCGTTAACCAGACTCAGCCCTGTCTTTACCTGTCCTGCCATACCTCATGAAGCCATTTACCGGACGATCCCTGATCACGCTTATACCGGTAATGTTTTTCCTGATGCAGGCCGGATGCACATCTGTTTTCCAGTCAACTCACACGATGCCAGCCGATTTTGTCTACGTAAGCGATATTGCCCCGGATGTGCAGCTTGATATCCGTTATTACAGCACCAATAACTTTGTCGGTACCCGTATCGAAGGCTATGAGGCACCGGTAGCCATCCTCAGCAAACCCGCAGCCCTTGCGCTCAAAAAAGCCAGCGACGCCTTCATGGCACAGGGCTACTGTATCCGGGTTTTTGATGCCTACCGTCCCCAGACAGCCGTCAACCATTTCATCCGCTGGGCCGAAAACCCGGCTGACACGCAGACAAAGACCGCCTACTACCCGCACCTGGACAAACCGGCGCTCTTCACAAAAGGCTACATTGCCACACGCTCCAGCCATTCCAGAGGCAGCACCGTTGATTTGACGCTCATTGAGTGCAAAACCGGAAAAGAACTTGACATGGGCTCATCTTTTGACTTTTTTGATCCGGCCTCGCATCTCGACGCACCACAGCTTAACCGGGAACAGATGGCCAACCGGGAAACCCTCATTTCCATCATGAAGAAAAACGGATTCAAGACCTTTGCCTGGGAATGGTGGCACTACACACTGGAAAATGAACCTTACCCTGACAGCTACTTCGATTTTGCTGTCCGCTGATTGTTTCCAAAGACACACCATGCTGGATACCCCATGAAAGATATCGCCTCCATCACCCGTGACAAAAAAACCAAGGCTGCGACACTCCATCTCAAAAAAGATATCCCCTGGAAAATCTGGCCGGGAAAAAACACAGCACATCAGGCATCATCTCCTGCCCTGTCAGGCGAAAAAAGCGGGAGCTATTCCCTTCCAGTTGACCCGATGACCCATGCCTGCTTTACCCTGCAGACACCGGAAGAAACCCTCACGCTGGCAGAACACCACTTGCCCATGGCTGGCGGGTACAACATTCGTGACCTGGGCGGATATCGTGGCGCCGGGGGAAAGCGCATTGCATGGGGGACATTCTTCCGTGCGGACGACATGGCCCATCTGAGTGATGAGGATATCGCCTACCTGGGTTCCATCCCGATCACAACCGTTTTTGATTTCAGGACACACAAAGAAGTCGAGGCAGCACCGGACAGGCTGCCAGCCTCGGTCAAAAATGTGGTTCATCGCCCGCTGGCACCCGGCAATGTCGCGCCGAGCGAAATCAAGCACGGGAAATTCGGCGCTTACGACGATACTGATGCCTTCATGCGGGTTGTCTATCGTGAACTGGTAAACGACACCGGCATCAATGCCACCTACCGTGAATTTTTCAGGCTGATCCAGAACAAAAACGACCTGCCCATTCTCTTTCACTGTACTGCCGGAAAAGACCGCACCGGCATGGCTGCCGCTTTCCTTCTTTTTGCCCTGGGCGTGGACAGGGACACCATCATCCGGGATTACATGGATTCCAATACCTATCTTGCCGGGAAGTACACCCTCCTGACAAAGGACAATCCCCAACTGGCGGTCCTCTACAGCGTCAAGCCGGACTATCTGCTAACCGGGATTGACACCATGGAAAAAGCACACGGAACGGTAGAAAACTACCTGGTCCGTGTACTGGATGCCGACATTGACGCCATACGCTCACAATACCTCTACTGAGCGCAAACCAGGGGCAGGCCTCATTAATCCACGCGGACAACCACCCGTCCCTTGATCCTGCCGCCCATCAGCTCGGGAATCGTGTCCAGCACCTCCTCCAGCCGGATCTCATGGCTGATTTCCTCCAGCAGCACCGGATCAACGATTTCAGCCATCCGGCGCCATGCCGCATTACGCTTTTCAACCGGGCACTTCACGCTATCGATACCGGCAAGCGAAATCCCGCGCAGGATAAAAGGGGCAACACTCCCCGGAAAATCCAGGCTTTCCGCCATACCGCAGGCAGCAACCGCACCACCATACATGATGCTGGCACAGACACTGACCAGCGTCTGCCCACCAACGGAATCAATCGCACCGGCCCACCTTTCCTTCATAAGCGGGTTCCCGCGTGTGGCAAGCGTTGTTCGGTTGATAATCTCGGCAGCACCCAGTTTTTTCACCAGATAGTCAGAATCCGGGCGGCCGGTTGATGCCGTGACCTGGTAGCCCAGCCGCGAAAAAAAGGCTGTCGCAAAGCTGCCCACTCCACCACTGGCCCCGGTTACCAGGACAGGCCCTTTATCAGGGGTTATGCCGTTTTTCTCCAGCGCCATCACGGCAAGCATGGCGGTATAGCCGGCTGTCCCGATTGCCATGGCATCTTTGGCGCTGATTTTTTCCGGGAGGCGCGTCAGCCATTCCCCATTCACCCGCACCTTTTGTGCCAGGCCGCCCCAGCGGGTTTCACCCAGGCCCCACCCATTCAGAAAGACCATATCTCCTTTCCGGTATGCCGGATTGCGGCTTTCTTCCACGACACCGGCAAAATCAATGCCCGGCACCATGGGAAAACTGCGAACAATCGGTTTTTTGCCTGTTATTGCAAGTCCGTCCTTGTAGTTTAGAGAGGAGTAATCGACCCTGACTGTCACATCCCCTTTGGGCAACTGTGATTCATCCATATCCCTGAGCTCGGCTCGGTACCCCTGACGGGCATCATTTTCAATTACGAGGGCCTTGAACATATCGTTTTTTCCTTATTTTATGCTTTCCATAGGTTAATTTTTATTTGCCTAAAACTACAACTCTATATAGTCCAACCCTTTGCACTTGGACTTTCCTGCTTTTCATTATCCCGTGATGCCGATAAAATATAATAGTGCAGCCACCTCTCCGTATTCCCTTGTAAAATCAAGGAAATCAAGAAAAACAAACATTTGCAGATAACATTAACATGCACGAAAACGGATGTCTTTTGCAACACATGCGTATAAACTTATTTCATAATAAGATGATGTATTCTTATTTGTAAGTATAAAATTAGAGCAGCAACGAGGAATAAATTTCATCTTCCTCATATAAAATGACCGCCGCCGGAATTTTTCGGTTGTTGTCAAAAAAAACAAAAATAAGAGGCTTTTAAAAAGCAGATAAACAGGCAGCAGTTCAACAGACTGTTATGAAACACAAAACAAGACTAAAGGGTTACAGACGTGAAAGCCAGAAGACCTGATCTGAGTTCGTTTCCACCAATCACCATAGTTCCTCCTTCAAGTGAAACAGCGAAAAAAAGAGCGAAAAACGAGCGCGCAGAGAAAGATAGAAAGCGCCAGATGAACAAATCAAAATCAAAAGCCCAGCTCTCCAAAGAGCAGCAGGAGCTTGTTGACATCAAAAACACACTGGGCTTGAGACACCAGGATTTTGCCATTATGCTGGATATTGGCCTGCCACGGCTTTCATCCTACACCTATGGCCGAACCGCTTCCGTCCCGGCTGATGTCATGAAAACAGCCCGCCAGCTTCTGGCGGAAAACAGCAAAATGTCCATGCAAATCCGGGAAAAATTTGCCCGCCCCATGTCTGAAATACTTGATGAATGGGCAGAAAAGCTGGGGACACGGTCGGACACCCAACTGGCAGCCCTTTTAGGTGTCGTCAGCATGACCATCAACCGGTGGAAAAAAAATGAAACACGCCCGGACTTAAGCGCATTAAACCGCTATGACCGGATTGTGGAACTCATTGTCAACAACACCCGGGTCCGCAAATAGTTCTCCCTCTCCTGCCAAGGGAAGGCAGGTGTTGCAGCAAGCAATAGCCCGGTTTTCATCAGTGAAAACCGGGCTATTGTCCCATTTATGCCAAAATTAGGGCATAATAAGGATTCATGATCCTGGTGTTCACCAGATCTTCTTCATACGCCAGTTTAGTGTCAACAGGCCCTGAACAAGAGCCGTCTCTCCAATCACTCAATATCCGGGAACCTTATGAAAAAAATCACTCCTGAGACCCTGATGCAAATGGACCCATCCATCTTTCCACCGGAAATGATCGGACGGCTGACATTCAAAATCGCCCCGCCAACAAAGGCGCCCTTGCCTGCCGGCCAGCATCTTCTTGGCCTGGCAGAAGAACGCGACACCATCCTGATCGTCCCGGAAGGACTGGAAACGGACAAGCCGGTCCCGCTTTTCGTGATGTTTCACGGTGCCAGCGGCCATGCCGAAAAAGTCATGCCCTTTTTCACGGAATATGCCAAGCAGCACAAATTCCTGCTGCTCCTGCCCCAATCCACTTACTACACATGGGATCTGACGATCGGCGGCCATGGTCCCGACCTTGACCGGCTTGGCAAGGCACTCGATAACGTATCGTCCCATTTTGTCATTGATCCGGAACACTTCGCACTTGCCGGATTTTCCGACGGGGCCAGCTACGCCCTCTCAACAGGCCTGACCAATGGCGAGCTGGTATCGCATATCATCGTGCTCTCCGGTGGATTCATGAATGTGTACCTCAAAACCGGCAAGCCCCGGATTTTTATTACCCACAGCCCGGAAGACGAGCAGCTCAATATCAAGACAAGCGCCCTGAAACACTACACGGACCTGAAAAAAGAAGGCTACGATATTTATTTCGAGCTATTCTCCGGACGGCATGTTATTCATCCGCCCATGGTAGAAAAAGCCATGGCATTCTTCCTGGAAAAAAAGGCGGCAACATAACCTGTAAAGAAACAGGCATGACACATCATGTAAAAAAGCCAGGG
This sequence comes from Oxalobacter sp., assembly GCA_012512465.1. Classification (GTDB taxonomy): domain Bacteria; phylum Pseudomonadota; class Gammaproteobacteria; order Burkholderiales; family Burkholderiaceae_D; genus Oxalobacter; species Oxalobacter vibrioformis. The sequence continues at coordinate 6,489 of JAAZED010000306.1, forward strand.
CGGCTTCCCTTGTGGATCATGCCACCGTCAAAGCCCCCCCGCCCGGCAGGCAGGTACCGCCTTGCCCTTGCTGAATCGAGAGATACCCTTCTTGTCGTGCCGCAAGGACTTCAGCCGGACAAACCGGTTCCCCTTCTCGTCATGTTTCATGGTGCGCAGGAAAATGCCGCCAATGCCCTGCCCTTTTTGATCGACCATGCCAATCAGCACCGGTTTTTACTGCTGCTTCCCCAGTCCACGCGGGTAACCTGGGATATCTGCATGGGCAGCTATGGCCAGGATCTTCTACGATTGGGAAAAGCAGTGAATCTGGTCTCCAGCCACTTTGCCATTGACCCGGCGCATATTGCCCTTGCCGGTTTTTCCGACGGCGGCAGCTATGCCCTCTCTTTAGGGCTTGCCAATGGAGACCGGGTATCACACATCATCGTCTTTTCCGGGGGCTTCATTGCCAGGCATGAAAAAACAAACCTCCCCCCTGTTTTTCTTTCCCACAGCCCCCAAGACGAACGGCTCAATATCCAGGCCACGGGAAACCGGCTGCACCAGGAACTCAAGGCGATGGGCGCTGAGGTTGATTTTCACACCTTTTCCGGCGGGCATATCATCCATCCGGGCATCGTAAAAAAAGCCATGGCATTTTTCATGGAATGACCGTCCGGTCAGCGATATCAGGGACGATTGTTTTTTCCGGCGAGCGGTAATAAAATACAATGGTCGATCATCACAAACTGATGAAGCAATTCGACAAAACTGTCTTTTTTCATTTTCCCCGGAAACCTCCTTCCTGTCTTCCCGGAGAAAATCAGGATCCCTCCGATCCTTATCACCATTATCACTTCTGCACAGCATGGATGACACACCAAAAACCATAGGCAGGTCGTCTTTAAATACATGAAATACCGCTGGCAGACTTGATTGCAACCTCAACACACCTTACAATAGCTTGGTTGTATTACAGGTTGTTAACAACAGATGTCTAACTTTAACTAGGTGGAACAAATATGGACCAAGAAAAAGTCAAGAAAAGAATTCGCTATCCTGGGCTGGACAGCAAAATCATGAGTGCTGCCCAAGCTGCAGAATTTATCAAGGATGGCATGGTTGTCGGCATGAGCGGCTTTACGCGTGCTGGTGACCCGAAGCAAATCCCGTTTGAATTTGCAAAAATCGCCGAAGGCGGCAAACGCAAGATCTACCTGATGACCGGTGCCTCTCTCGGTGCTGACGTTGACGGTGCAATGGCACGTGCTGATGCCATCTCCAAGCGTACCCCATTTATGTCTGACCGCGACATGCGTGCAGCCATCAACCAGGGCCGCATTCCTTACTACGATCTGAACCTGGGCGACCTGGCTCCAATGATCCGCAGAAAACAGCTGCCGGATCCGGATATCGCTGTGGTTGAAGCAACCGCAATCACCGAAGACGGCTATGTGATCCCGACAAGTTCCTGCGGCAGTACCGACGTATTCCTGGAAAAAGGCAAGCAGATCCTGCTCGAAATCAACCTGGCAGTACCTGATGGTTTCGAAGGTGTCCATGATTGCTACATTCCGCAAACCCGCAACATGCCGGCACCTGCAGCTATTCCAATCATGGATGTAATGGATCGTGCCGGTTCAATCGGTTACAAGATCGACCCGTCCAAGATCGTCGGTATCGTGCTGACCAACCAGCTCGACTCCGCTTCCGAAAACGTGCTGGCTGATCCGGCACAGGACGCAATGGCAACTAACCTGCGTAACTTCTTCCTGAGCGAAATCAAAGCCGGCCGCATGACCGAATCCCTCTTCCCGCTGCAAGCTGGCGTGGGTAGCGTGGCTAACGCCGGTCTGTGGGGTCTGCTCGAAGGTCCTTTCCAGGGCCTGACCATGTGGTCTGAAGTACTGCAGGATTCCACCTGGGATCTGCTTGACTCCGGCCGTATGACGTTTGCAACCGGTACTTCCATTACCGTTTCTCCGAAGAAAACCGAAGAAGTGTACGGTAACTGGGATCGCTACAAGGATAAAGTCTGCATCCGTCCGATCTACATCACCAACTCAGCTGAAATCATCAAGCGTATCAACCTGATCGCTGTTAACACCGCTATGGACGTGGATATTTACGGTAACGTGAACTCCACCAACATCGCCGGTTCCAACATGATGAACGGTATCGGCGGTTCCGGTGACTTTGCGGTTAACGCACACACCACCATCTTCCTGACCCGTGCAGCCTCGCCGGATGGCCGTCTGTCACGCGTTCTGCCGATGGTACCGCACGTTGACCACAACGAGCACAACGTCGACATCATCATTACCGATCTGGGTATTGCTGATCTGCGTGGTCTGTCACCAAGAGAGCGCGCTGCCAAGATCATCGCAATCTCTTCACCAGACTACAAACCAGCACTGGAAGAGTACTTCCGTCTGGCTTGTGAGCGTGGTGGTCATACACCTCACGTCCTGGAAAAAGCGTTCGAATTCTTCGAGAATCAGCGCAAGACCGGCTCCATGAAGGGCTAATCAGACGTTTTAACAGCAGTCGCGCTAAAACGCTGCTGACAAGTCGTCAAACTGGCGGAGACACAATCTCCGCCAGTTTTTTTATGGCCACGCGGCAGAATGCGCACTGCTTCGCGGTGCCTATGCCGGCGATATCCCGATAGGGAAAAATACCCGATTCTCGAAGTCTATCTCCTGTTCTTATGTTTTTCCCGCGTGGGCAACCAGATACCCGATGACGCCCGCTATGCCTCCTTTTTCAAGGCAGCGAAGCTGCCCCATGCCGTCTGCGCAGCAGGGGCATCCCCACACCGCAACGCGGTGTCACTTCTCTACTGAATTCCGCGATTACGCCGCAGCCGGGGCTGTAAGGAGTGACTGGAGCAGGCAGACGGCTGTTTGAGCGCAGCGAGTTTCCGGCTGCCGCCCCTGTCACGACGAGCAGGACCGGGTACCCCGCCTTTGGCGGGGCAAGGTGTTGCGGTGCCTTTTTTTGGTTACTTCTTTTGTGGCAAGACAAAAAAGTAACCTGCCGTGGGTCAGCCACCCACCTTATGACGCCATCTCAAGGTGTATCCCATCGTAGAGTACCCAACACGCGCAGGGTAAAAGCGCCACGCCGTCGCGTAATAACGGCCCTGACCTCCCATACAAAAAGCCGGCAACTGCCGGCTTTTTGGTGATGCAGGGAATGCGCGTTTACTTTTCCTTGATATGGTACTCGTCCTTATCCTTGTCCTGCATGAAGATCTGCGCATAGTTTTTCGGGTTGGCCATTTCAAACTGTTCCTCACCCCATTCACGGCAGTCATCACAGCAGTACCGCGGCAACTGGACAGCAAAGATATGACCATGACGGCCGGTATCCGCACTGGAATCCAGCGTGACAGCACCACCACAGTCATCACACTGCCTGACGACTTCATGCAGGTTTTCGCGAATCCGGGCCGTATCGTAAAAAATATTGACCGAACGCTTGTGGAAAGGCTGATCCGGATAAACCTCATAACGCAGGTTTTCACGGTTTTTCCAGTTATGCAGCGTGTATTCCTTCAGCTTGGCTAAAAACTCCGTGATGTGCTTGGGCTGGACCTGCTTGCGCGGATCATAGTCCGGCTCACGGATATTGCTGTAATCCATACCGGCCATCGCAAGGATGATACCTGTATTGATATAGGGAAGTGCGCTCTCGATTGAATAGCCCCCTTCCAGCACACACAGGTCCGGATTCAGGCGCTCGTTTAACACCGCATAACCCTGGGCAGTAAACTTCATGTTCGTGATCGGATCGGAATAGTGGTTATCCTGCCCGGCTGAATTGATAATCAGCTCCGGCTGGAAGTCATTCACGATCGGCATGATGATTTCATCCAGCACGTACAGGAAGCCTTCCTCGCAGGTTTCCGGCGGCATCGGCAGGTTGACCGTCATGCCAAAGGCATTGGGGCCGCCCAGTTCATCCGGGAAACCTGACCCCGGATAGAGCGTACGGCCATCCTGGTGCATCGAGATAAAGAGGATATCCGGATCATGCCAGAAGATATCCTGTGAACCGTCACCGTGATGGCAGTCCGTATCCACGATCGCAATACGGCGGATACCGTACTTCTCGCGGATATACTCGACCATGATCGCTTCCATATTGAGCGTACAGAAGCCGCGGCTGCCGTGCACCACACGCATGGAGTGGTGACCGCACGGGCGCACCAGCGCGAAAGCGTTGTCCACTTCCTTGTTCATGACCTTGTCAGCGGCAACCAGTGTGCCACCGACCGCAATCAGGTGCGAGGCATGAACAATCGACTTGATGTCAGGCACACAGAAATGCACCCGCTGGATATCCTGCTCGGTACACAATACAGGTTTGTATTCCTTGATGTTCTCAAAGTCCAGCAGGCCTTCCTCGAAAACCTGATCCTGCGTATAAAGCAGACGCTCTTCCCGTTCGGGATGCGTCGGCGAAATGGCATAGTCAAATGCCGGGAAAAAAACCAGTCCTGTTGTTTTAGTCACGATATTTCTCCCTGGTTATGCTTCATGTTTGATCAGGCCTGGCTTCACTTGCAGCCTGACCCGGATATTCTTGCCGGTCGTTGAAAAGCTTCTGACGACATTGAAAGACTGGATATCAGCCACTTCTACCACAATATCCTCCTCTTTCGCGCCTGCCGCACGGGCTTTCTCAATAAGCAGGCCCTTGCCGAGGTCAATCACATCTCTTTCCGTGAAGCTTGGCGGAATCTTCTGAAGCCGCCCTTCTTCCGCAATCGACAGCGAACCATCCTCCGTATCCGCAACCAGGTTAAGCTCAACCGTGGTCCGCGCCATGGCTGCGCCACTGGCATTGATCACATCAGAATCCTCCGGTACCACAGCGGCATATCCGGTCTTTTCCTGGAGTATTTTCGCCAGGAAAGGTGCCGGGCCGCCGACGACCATCATTTCCACCGGATTGATCTTGCGGCCTTCCAGCAGTTCGTGAATGGTGTATACCGGCTTGCCATTCACATCTTCCAGCATGCTGTTGATTTTGGCGGTGATCATATCGCAGGCCAGATCCAAAACAGCCTGTGCGGTCTCTTCCGGCTTTTGCTTGAGTTGTGTGGCGAGGCTTTCCATGGCGGCCATGGCCTTGGCCTTGTCACCAAAATCAGCCAGACCCAGCACAATGGCCGCATCAGACGGTGTTGGCACAGGGCCATCCAGTGCCATGGCAGGTCCCAGACGTTCCGGCCCCAGTGCCAGCCTGCCATCCACCACGCGGACATGGCTGTCGCCACCCACACCAATGGACTGTGTCAAAAGACCGCGAACAGCGGTCTTGTAGCCTTCGATCTGTACGCCCAGTGGCTCAAGAAGCGGTACACCGTCAGCAAACAGCGCAATATCCGTTGTCGTTCCGCCGATATCAATGGAAACCGAATCCTTTTCCAGTGAAACGTAAGGCAGCACACCCATGATGGTTGCCGCAGGGCCGGAAAGAATCGTCTGAACCGGCTGTGCCTGTGACTGCCTGTATTCAATCGTGCCGCCATCGGCTTTCAGGATGTAAAGCGGTATAGTGATGCCCAGCTCTTTCATGTAGGCATCCAGTTGCTCCACCATGCCGCCATGCAGACTCCACACGGCCCCATTCAGGTAGGTCGTGGCAATACGGCGCGGGAAATTGAGAGAGCCCGAAAGCTGGTGGCTCACAGAAACGTGCCTGGCTTTTTTTCCGAAAATCGCTTCAGCACTCTTTTCGTGTGCAGGATTGCGTGTGGCAAATTTACCAACAATTGCAACATGATCAATTTTCTTTTGTTCAAACCGGTACTGGACTTCTTCCAGTTCTGCCTTGTTCGGTGCCTCTGCTTCCATGCCGCGATGGTTCATGTAGCCGGCAACCAGCCTGGTTTTATCCGCAAGCGGCAGGTCCTGTGGCGCAACACCCGGGCCATTCATGACAATCAGGCCAACCTCATCCAATTGGTTCTGTATCACCGCATTGGTTGAAATCGTCGTGGAAAGCACGATCCGCTGGAGTTTTTTGATGTCCTCTTTTTCGGCAACGGCGCTGGTTGCCATCAGAACAGATTTGAGGATGTTTTCCTTATCGGTCAGAACCTTCGATTTCCGGATAATCTTCCGGTTGTTCATCAAAACCGAATCGGTATGCGTACCACCTACATCAATGCCAAGAATCATGAAGTTCTCCTTTGCAACGTGTCAGGCACGGTATGGGAAAAGTGAAAGTGAGCCATATCGTCTTATATGAAAAAGTGCTGCGTATGGATTGAGACAAATAACCGGCACGAAATATCATGCCGGTTCAGTGACTTGAGGCCAATACTGCGATGACCATCCGATATTGTACCATCGGCAGTACGGCGCCGGTTGATTTTGCTGAAGAAGAAGGCGGTTTTAAGCGGGGTCGGCGCCGGTTTTTTCCAGTACTGCAGCAAAAAAACCGTCTGTCTGATGCTTGTGCGGCAACAATTTAAGAAAATCATCCATTTCCAGATCAATCTTCTGTTCTGCCAGAACGTCTTTCATCGGACGCAGCGTAAAATCGGGATGTTTTGCCAGAAAATCCCGCACAATCTGCTCATTTTCCTCTTCCAGCAGGCTGCAGGTGGCATATACCAGCCTGCCCCCCGGTTTCACCAGGCGTGAGGCCGATGCCAGGATCGCCGCCTGCTTTTCGGTCAGCTCTACAAGCCCTTCCGGCGTCTGACGCCATTTGATATCAGGGTTGCGTCTCAAGGTACCCAGTCCGCTGCATGGCGAATCCACCAGGACACGATCCACCTTTCCCGCCAGCCGCTTGATCCGGGCATCACGCTCGTGCGCAATATGCACCGGATGAACATTGGACAGGCCACTTCGGGAAAGGCGGGGCTTCATCTTTGCCAGGCGCTTGTCCGAGACATCAAAAGCATAAAGCCGCCCGGTATTGCGCATGGCAGAACCCAATGCCAGCGTCTTTCCACCCGCACCGGCACAAAAATCCGCGACCATCTCGCCTCTTTTCGCGCCGACAATCTGAGCAAGGATCTGGCTGCCCTCATCCTGCACCTCAATGGCCCCCTCCTTAAAGAGCGGAATATTCTGCAGTGCCGTCTTTTTTTCCACCCTCAGGCCCAGCGATGCATACGGTGTCGGCTCGGCAACAACCGGTGCCTTGGCCAACTCAGCCATAACCTCATCGCGCTTGGCTTTCAGGGCATTGACCCGCAAATCAAGCGGTGCCGGCACATTCAGGGCCGCTGCCAGCAAAAGCACTTCATCCTCACCATACTGGGTAATGAGCTTGTCATAAATCCATTCCGGCATATCCGCACGAACCCGCGCGCCCAATTGTGCGCGATCAATTTTCTCCATTCTGCCCAGCCATTCCTGCTCCGCATCGGAAAGCCCGGTGATGGTTTTTGCCCCGGCAGATTCTGCCAGCCCGAGCAATGCAAGACGTCGCATCATGGGGCCGCTGCCCGACTCGGCATAATTGGTGAAAAAGAGGCGATGACGCAATATGGCATACACCGCTTCAGCAATGGCCCCTCTTTCACGGGAACCAATTTTGCGGTTTTCACGAAAATAACGCGAAAGCACACCATCTGCCGGTGCCGCAAAACTCATGATTTCGCGCAGCACCTGCTCCGTATGTGTCAGGACATGTGGGGATAACCACTTCATGAAAAATCTCCAGTCAGGATAAATTCTGCGGGCGTGTTGATGGCGTCATCCAGGCGTACCCTGCCCGCGTCAAACCTGACCTTCCCTTCAACAAACCATCGCACCACGCGGGGATAAAGCCGATGCTCCTGCTCCAGTACACGCGCAGCCAGTGACGCTTCAGTATCATCCGGCAAAACCGGTACCACCGCCTGTGCAATGATCGGCCCGGCATCCAGTTCCGGCGTGACGAAATGCACGGTGGCACCATGCAGCCTTACGCCTGCTTCAATCGCACGTTCGTGGGTGTGCAATCCCGTAAAAGCGGGAAGCAAAGAGGGATGGATATTGATGATTCGTCCCTCGTAGTGGCGGACAAATTCCGCTGTAAGAATCCGCATGAAACCTGCCAGCACCACCAGATCGGGCGCATACCGGTCAATGGCTTCAGACAGCATCGTGTCATATGACTGCCGGCTGCTGAATTCACCCCGCGAAACCACCTCTGTGGCGATCCCTGCATTTTCTGCCGTGGCAAGCCCTGCGGCTTTTTCCGTATTACTGATGACAGCGGCGATTTCTGCGGGCCAGTCCTCCGCTTTCAGCGAGCGGATGATGGCTTCCATATTGCTGCCACGTCCCGAAATAAGGATAACTATTTTTTTCATGCCAGCGATTGTACCTTTTATCCACCCGGTTTAGGTGCAACCCTCATTAAATTGTCGTTTGCGAAAGGCAGCTTTACAGCAGGCAATTTAATGACCAGGCATCATCCGGGAAAAACACCGCCACTCACCCGTTCAATCC
>JAAZED010000307.1 GCA_012512465.1 Oxalobacter sp.
AGTGGGAAGTTTGCAGCATGCGCTATGACAAACATCCGGATTTTTCCGGTTTTTGGCGTGATAAAACGGAGTTTGGAGACAGCTTTGGCTGCTTTTATGGTATGCTGAAATTTCCCTGTGGCAATATGATCAAGGCATCTGATGGTTTCATCTGCATCGACTACAACAGAAGATGTTTATCTGGGGCGGCAGCCAATTCTAGATCGCAATCAATCGCTTTATGCGTTTGAGCTGCTCTTTCGTGCCGGCCGGGAAAACCACGCTGATATTATTGACAATATTGCGGCAACCTCCGCCGTGATTGCGCATACGCTTTCCGAGTTCGGGATTGAAGCCGTTTTGGGCAGGTATGTTGACTTTATCAATTGCGATGCCTCTTTTTTGCAAAGTGATGTCATCGAACTGCTTCCTCCCGACCGGATAGTGTTGGAGATTTTAGAAACAACGGTTGCGGACGAAGCGATTCTCAAACGCTGCACTGAATTGAAGCGCAAGGGGTTCAGGCTGGCGTTGGATGATTTTCAGGGGATCAATTCAAAAAACCGGGGTTTTCTCGATCTGGTTGATATTATCAAGGTAGATATCAGAGGGCTTTCACGGCAAAGGCTCAAGGACGCGATGGCCCAGATCATGAAGCGGGATGCGCTGTTTCTGGCTGAGAAAGTCGAGACAAAGGACGAATTCAATTATTGCCTGGACCTGGGTTTTAACCTGTACCAGGGGTATTTCTTTTCCAAGGCGGAAAGGGTATCCGGCAAGCGTTTTACGACAGCGCAAACGGCCATCATCCAGCTGTTGACCATGGTGCAAGGTGATTCGGATGTCAACAAGATCGTGGAAGCGTTCAAGCAGAATCCGACACTCTCTGTGGGGCTTTTGCGCCTGACCAATTCGGCATCCGTGGGATTGAGGCATGTGGTGACCTCTATCCAGAGTGCGGTCGTATTATTGGGACACAAGCAGTTGCAGCGTTGGCTGCTTTTGCTTTTGATGGCGCATGGCAGTACCAGGAAAGGGCGGCAGACAGTGCTGATTCACCAGGCGGCAGGGCGTGCCAAGTTTATGGAGCTGATGGCCTTGTCCAACAAGGCGTGGGCACCTTATTCTGAAAGTGCATTTATCACCGGTATTGTCTCGGTGATGGAGGCGCTTTTGGGTATGGAAACGGAGACACTGGTCGAGTCACTGGGCCTCATGCCGGAAGTACGGGATGCGCTTGCGGAAAGAAAAGGGGTTTTGGGCGACTTGCTCAATCTGGTTGAGGCTATCGAGCAGGACAATACGTCAAAGGTTGCTGAGCTTGTCGGCACCAAGGTCAAGGGGGGCTATGAGCCGCTCGTTCAGGCACAGGGACAGACAATTGCCTGGGTTAACCAGATTATTGATGCGGGTATCTAGGGCGTGTTAACACGCCCTGGACAGGTTGTCTCTGCACAATATCTCGAAGTCTGGTACGGTATCAGCAGGTTTTTTGCGCAACAGATTGTTGTGCCCAGGAAATTTTTTGGCGATAATACTGCCAGTGGAATGCAAATAACCCCGTTTTACCAGCGCATTTGTTGCTGGTAAAGTTACCCGGGTGAAAATGCGAGTGAATTTTAAGGCTTTTTGTGCCGGCAGATGATGATGCCGGATGAAATCGGAGTGATGCATGGCTAAGATCAAGGTGGTGATAGTGGATGATTCGGCACTGATTCGTGGTGTCATGAAGGAAATCATCAGCAGCCAGCCGGATATGGAAGTGGTGGGTGTTGCGCCTGACCCGATTATTGCACGCGATATGATCAGGCAGCTGAATCCGGATGTGATCACACTGGATGTGGAAATGCCGAAGATGGATGGCCTGGATTTTCTGGAAAGGCTGATGCGGCTTCGCCCGATACCGGTTGTCATGGTCTCGTCGCTGACTGAAAAAGGGTCTGAAATCACGATGCGCGCGCTGGAACTGGGTGCCGTTGATTTTGTAACCAAACCGAAGATTTCCATCCAGAGCGGGATGCGGGAATACCATG
>JAAZED010000308.1 GCA_012512465.1 Oxalobacter sp.
CAATTGCTTGGTTCGCCGGAAACCATCCGCCAGGCCGGGCGTTTCATTGGCGATCCGCTTGTCAGTAATAAAAAAACCAACTTCGTCTATATCGGACTCGGTCTTATCCTGGGCATTCTGATCGGTCAGATCAGTATTCCTTTCAAGGGCATTGATCTTTCTTTGGGAACAGGTGGTGGCGCATTGCTCACCGGCCTGCAGGGTGAGCTGGGGAACCAGTGGCATGGCATGCGTGTTTCGCATGACTGAAACCAGATGAACATGCCGGGTCAACTCTTCTTCCCGGACCCGGTTCGCCAGTTCCCCGAGTGTCAGGCCAGCGGCGCCTTTTCTTGAAACAATATATTTTTCGGTATCCAGTGCCATGTTAAGCGCACCGGGCTTACCGCATTCCTCTCCCAGTACCGTGCCTGCCAGCATGACAGCCTCTCTTTGACCAAATACCAGTACGGCATCACCTGATCGCAAAACGGTACTGTCTGTCACTTCAACCGGTTTTTTGCGGCGATAGAGGGATTCGATAAACGCGCTTTCCCCCAGGAGACGGTTGATATGTCCTACCTCCTTTTTGGCGCCTACGGTAACAATAAAGCTTCTACCGATCATTTCCGGCAGGGCATCTCCAGCTTCGGGGGTGTCTGCAAGATTGTTGCTTCCCAGCGATTTCCAGAGCTTGTCCGCTTCTTCCTGTACATTTTTGCGCAGGATAAGGGGGATAATCTGGCTGGTAAACAGCACGATGGTAATGAGGCCGAAGATATAGGTAACCGAGTATGCCGTGACCACATTGGCCTGCAGTGTCCGGATATATTCAGGGGTAAACGGCAGCCTGGAAATGGCGTCTGACGCTGTGCCGATGACGGCCGATTCTGTCGCTGCCCCGGCAACCAGTCCTGCCGTGGTGCCCCCATCCAGTGAAAATATCCGCATGGAAAGCCAGGCGATCAGAAGGACAACGCTGACTTCAATGACGCTGAATAGGCCCAGGCGCAATCCCTTTGCATTCAGGCTGCCAAAAAACTGGGGGCCACCGGCATAACCCAGGGCAAAGATAAAAAGGGCGAAAAAAACGTTTTTGACTTCAGGCGGAACCACAATACCTGACTGGCCTAAAACCAGCGCTATCATGAGGGTCCCGCATACACCGCCAAGCTGGATGGGGCCGATTTTCCGGGAGCCAATGTAAAAGCCGATGCCGATGGAAAGAAAGACCGCTATTTCCGGTTCGTGTCCCAGCCACGAGCCAGGCAAACCAAGGTAATGCCAGGCAAACTGCAGGGACGCGGTAATTGCATCACTCATGGACAGACTCCTTGGGAGTGTTTAAGATGGATGAGCCATTATCGGAAACATTTTTTTGCTGTTGTAGAGCAATGTCAAATCCTGTGACTGCCGTGCAGGGAAAATACAAGAACCGGTTTCGCCTGTATAAGACAACCGTGTGTTCATGCTGTTTTCCTTTATGAGCAGATGGCGATATGGCAGGAAGATGTTCCCATAATCTTTTAACCTGACGGAGCGACAGATTGTGACAAAGATACTTATCATCAATTCCATGAAACCGTTTGCCCACTCCGGGGGACGGCTCAATACAACATTGACACAGGTCGCGGCCGACTGCTTGAATGAAAAAGGGCATGACGTCCGGATTACGGTCGTGGATGAGGGATACAATATCCAGGAAGAAGTGGAAAAATATCTCTGGGCAGATGCCATCATTTACCAGATTCCCGGATGGTGGATGGGGCCGCCATGGATTCTGAAAAAATACATGGATGACGTTTTTACCGAAGGGCATGGAAAGCTTTATGCCAATGATGGCAGAACCCGTTCGGACGATGCAAAAAAATATGGTTCCGGTGGTTTGCTCCAGGGCCGGAAATACATGATCTCAACGACATGGAATGCGCCCCTGGAGGCGTTTACTGATCCTTCGCAGTTTTTTGAAGGGGTCGGGATTGATGGTGTCATGATGCCGGTGCACAAGGCAAACCAGTTTCTGGGGATGGCCCCGCTGCCCACATTCATGTGCAATGATGTGATGAAGGCGCCTGATGTTCCTGCTTACGAGAAGCAGTATCGCGAACATCTCACCCGGCTATTCGGTTAACGGGTCACACACGCAAAAAACGGCAGCAAAAGCTGCCGTTTTTTATTGGCCTGACCAGCGTTTCAGTTGGGGGAATACCTGCCGCATCTGTGCCGCGGCATCATCACGGGACAGGGGCGTCTGGGCATTGCGATTGTACTCATCCAGAAATTTCAGGCAATGTTCAATCATGCCTTCCATACCGGTTTCCCGGGTAAAGGCGCCGTTTTGAAAGCAATAGCGGCAATAGTCTGCGCTGGGGCTGGCGTCCTGATTGGTGCCATAATCAACTGCTGTATTCATGGGCATGCAGCAGCTTTGACAAAAGGTCGGGTTCATCAAAGGGTCCTTGTTGGAAACAGCACTTAGCCTACCATGATAATGCGGAGATGATGAGCTTTTCAGACAAAATATTGCCGGATTTAAACTTTCACTCAGGCATTTTTTTGTTGATTGCTGATGCGACATGCCTGCAAGACCCTGTATCAGGCAGGGTCTTTTGCAAGAGACGCTTTCGGGTTAATGCGTTGCCGGTTTTCATCCAGGAGATGAGTGATCAGGGTTTCACCATCTTTTCCTGCCCGGAGTTCGACAAAGCGGGCGCGCTCAAATATTTTTCCATAACCTTCCTGGAAAAAGAAGGAACCTGAGCCGACACGGGAGCCAAACCGTTTTCCCCGGTAAATGAGCCGGACTTCTTCGGGCTGGAGCGTTGTCCCATCATCAAGGCGGACAAAGTGATAAACGCCCGTTTTTTCATCCGGAGCCGCAATGACGGTGCCTTTAACCCAGGCATTCATGTCCTTCTCAGGAGATTTTTCAGCGCGAAGGACCTGGTGGATGGTATTTTCTATTTCCAGGGAAAGCGTCATATAGTCGCCCTGCATCAGCGAGCGTGGGTCAACAGGACGCAGCGCGAGAATGACGCGTTCCCCGTTTTCAAGCAGCTGTTCTTTCTGCTGGACGGCGTAACCGAAAAAAAGGAAAAACACGAGGACACAGCCGGCAAGGATGGTCTGTGCGAGCCGGGTTTTGCTGGCAGAAACGACGGTGTCATGCCTGTCTGCTGCATTGGCGGCTTTGGTTGACCGAACAGGAGCAAGCGAAGCTGGAAGGTGCCGCGTTCCGTTACGAAAGCAGTGTGTCATGTACCGGTGCAGCGCGACAGCTGAGAGAAGCAGGAAAATGCCGATGCCGCCCAGCGAGAGGGATTTTATGAGCAGGGTGGTGGAAAGGGCATAGTATTCCAGTACGGTGCATACCGACAGGAAAAAAGTGGCGGTGCCAAGCAGCACCATGGATTTTGCCTGACGGGACATGGCCAGTATCAAGAGGCCAATGCCAAACCAGGGCATATACCAGGAGACGATGGCAACCGGGATTGAAAGCCCTGCCATGATGATCCGGGTAAAAGGGTGAATACTCAGATCTTTCGCCAGTTGAAACACAAGATATCCCAGGCCGATCGCAGCACCGATACCGGCCATTTTGATAGAAACGCCTGACATGCCCAGTTCCATGGAGAGAAACATCAGGGTTTTACTGGAGTGGAACAGCACGGAAAAAAGGCCCAGGAAAAGCGGTACGGCATACCCTGCGGCAATGAAAGGATGGCGCTGCAGGACGAGCGCCTGCTTTTGGGTGAATTTGCGCCATACATGAGTCAGGCCAACCGCACAGGCTGCATAAATCACACCAAAGATGACCAGCATGGGGGTGGAAATATCTGTGAGGCTGTTTTCCACGGCATCGAGGTATCGGTAATGTCCCCTCTCCAGCGGGAAAAAGAAGAGGTCCGCCTGGAAAAATACCATGGTGATGGCCAGGGCTGCGGCCAGGAAACGGTAGGCATTGTTTCTTGCCGGAAAAGCACTGGCGGCAAAGAGGATGATGGGAGGGAGAAGGCACAGCTGGCGGTTGCCGATTTCCATGCTGATCAGCACACCGGCGGCACTGGCACCGGTGAGACAAAGGCAAAGTGCTGCCTGCTCGAAAAAGACGCCAGGAAGCCAGGTCAGGCCGATGCCGATACCCAGCAGGATCAGGAAAACGATACTGTATCCGAATTGATCCAGATTCCAGCCGGTGAGGGTGAAAATCAGCGCAATCATGCAGGGAACCGCGATCCATGCGCAGATACCCATCAAAAGCCGTGCCTGCCAGGGCGTGTGCGCTTTTGTGTTGCCTGGTGCGTCCGGTTCCTCATCTGTTTCTGCCAGATGGGGCAGGGAGAGTCTGCCCTGGAGGGCAAGGCGCAGTACCGGCAGGGAAAAGCCGACAGGAAGAACCGGTGTTTCTGATACGGCGGTTTCTATGGG